>CAZZAQ010000314.1:1688-6008 GCA_964652165.1 uncultured Bifidobacterium sp. | reverse complement strand
ATCGTTGACTCCCACGACATTGATTACATATAGCACACCAGGTGTGGTTGCAGTCGAATTCCCGTCCGTGACACTGAAGCCGAGAGCGCAGTATCCTGCTCCGGAGAAATTCGCGGGTGGCATAATTGTGAACTGCTCTCCTGGCCCTAGATCCCACGGATCGACCCACGCGGATTCGCATGGGTGCATGACTTTGAAATGGATGGATTCACCGTCTGGATCAATCGGCAGGAATTTCTGCATCATTTCGTCGTACGAAACGTGAAAAGGCGTGTCCTCTTGTACTTCTGAAATGTAACTGTATAGGAAAGTCAACCTCGGTGGGTCATTCACCGGCGTGACCGTGACCTGGACGATCCCATTCGCTGACTGTGGAATCGGAGTTCCGTTGTCGGTCACAGTGTAAGTGAAACTGTCCGGGCCATAATAATCGATGGCTGGTGTGTAGAGCACGCCATTCGCCACCAATTGGACAGTGCCTTGTTGCGCGCCGAATGCGGCTGTGACGGTGAGTGTTTGCTGGCTCTCTCGCGCCGGTCCTGGACCGTCGTTGTCCAGGAGAATGTCGAACGGTACTGTGACGGCGGTGTCCTCAGGTGTCACGCCAAAGCCATCATTGGCAATGGGTGGAAGATTGTCATCACAAATGTCTTCTGAGATTGCCGCGAAGGCCATCTGCAGTGCAGTGCTCAATCCATTCTGAGTCGAGAAGAAGTGATCTTGATGAGGATATTGTGGAGATATATTAGGGGCAGTTTCGAGAAAATAGGCATTGAGCGGGCTTGAAGCGATGCTTTGATTAGGAGATTGCACCCAGCCGTTGGGAGGGTTATAGGCCAGCCCTCCAAGGAATGTTACTCCAGGGTAGGGTAGCGTAGCTGGCGGCGGTGGATCAGGGTCCGCGGCTCCAAACTTGACGGTAATGATGCGCACGCCGGATGCTTTCACCTGGTGAGCTGCTGTTCTTGCGAGATCTATCAAGAGAGAATTCCAGTCTTTGCAAGCACTTGGGTCTACGGGATCAGCGGCACTACATCTACTATATGTGATTTCTCCATCCGTGATCAGAATGATCACACGCGCGATATCCGGTTGCATGCTCCCAGCAAAGTGATCGTTTGCCTCCTGTAATGGCCTATGAAAAATCGTGCCGTCACATAGATCGTTTGCATCAATTCCATTAATCAGAGTCGTGACGGCGGTCTTGTCGGTCGTCAAGGGCTGGTTGATCAGATTAGCTGGGGGTGTGCCCGCCACGGCATCGTCTAGAACACACCCACAGAAAGTGACTAGACCAACCTTATCTGGCTCGGCTATTGTTGTGTCCAATGTATTTATGAAGTTGATGGCAGCAGTCTTTACATCCGGCATTAGGGGCCCGAGCGAAAGCGATTGATCCATAACCATCATGACATGAAGCTTCTTCCGGCATTGGAGTGTGATGTTTTTGACTTTCGTCTGGGCAATTCCGCCGTCTCCATCGGCGAGTTGAAAGCCAAGGACACGCGGCAATAGCAACGGTGCCGCAGCGCTATTCGTGAAAATCACGGCACGCATTACGGCCATCGCGGCCTCCAAGCCAGCGCCAGCGCCGAAATGCACTTGCAAAGGTGTGTTACCCACTCCGCCGGACAGGGAACCCACCACCTGGCCTCCAACCAGGACTGTGTCACCCGAAACCGAAACTTGTCCCGGCCCAGTGCTCTGGTTGGCAATGCTCAAGCGATCATTTGATTCACAGTTGTTACAAATGGAAACGGTGAGCCGTCCTCCCTGAAAACTGCTGGAGTCGGGATCAATGATCTGAGCCTGAGCATCAACGATGGTAACCCCCCCAGCTCCACAGCCAGGGTGTCGCCCCTGGCGAGAGAGCGATGATGGGATCGCCGATGCTCGTCTCACCCGGATCCAGGAGCCCGTTACCATTGGCGTCTTCGGCGTAGTCAGGATTGCTGTCAAGATCTGTATCAACCACTTTGCCTTGAGTGTCGAGAGCCACATAGTGCAGCCCGATGTCAACGAGATATGGTGAAGGCGGATCAGTGCCTTCCTTGGTCTGTGTGGTCCGGGTCGTAAAGTGGTAGAGGCCGGCTGCAGCGGCGGTGCGGCTGCCGGCGTTGATCAGGGCGGAACTGATGGGCTGGTAGTATCTCCCGAGGGGGCCGGTTTCGTAAACCAGACTGCCCAGGGATATGTTGTTGGCACCAGCGGAGAGGTTGTAAGTCGTGGAGAAGTACGCGTTGTAGGAGTTGCTGACGGCGCTCCCATGATCGTCCAGGGCCGGCAGCGTGTCGAACAGGTTGTCCTTCACGGTCCAGTTGGTATTGCCGGCAATGAAATGCCAGGACACTTTCCGGTGCAAATTGTTGCGCAAATGGACCCTCACCCCGCTGCCGGTGCTGCTGGTGCCGAACTGGACGCCGCCGCGCTCCCACAGTGTATTGGTCAATTCGCAAACGAGGGTACCCGTGCCGGAGGTGTCCACCACCAGCGAGGGGTTATAGACGCGGCTGTGCGTGAACTCCAGAGCCGCCGACGCCCGCCCGGCGTATAACAGGTAGCCGTCCCCGGAGAGTTGAGCGAACTCGGTGAAACGAAAACGAGCCTGGCACAACCTGGGCGGAGATCCTCCGTAAGAGTCAGTGTTGTCGTTAAACAAAGCCCGCTGTCCGGGATTGCCGGCGCCTTGCTCCTGCGTCGCGTGTGCCTCAAGCATGAAGGACAATGACGACCACGCCGCGTAGGGAACTCCGTGGATCAACAGACATCGGTTTTCTCCCACTCCAACTCGGAGAACCCCGCCAATTTGCCTTACGGATGTCATTGAACCCATCAGCCGCAGATCGCACCATACCCACTCCGCGCGTTTTCCATTGCCCCACGAAATTCCAAGCCTTCGCCCTCGCCCTCCCCGCCTGGATATCTCCGCTGGCGTTTTCGGACGAGTAAGTTCCGGCAATTTGCCAGCATCTCCAACAAACAGTGCCAAACCGCCTTACATTTTTTCTGGCTGAAAACTGAAAAGTAATGAGTCTATGCCTTACTATCAATGACTTGCGAAAACCTTACTTACTTACACGGATCTACGCACCCCTTCTTAAAGGACACAACACGCAATGCACCGACCCCGCCACACCATGTCATGCGCTAGCACACGAGGGCGTATATTTCGTGTAAGGCGCGTAAGAATGTAAGGCGCGATGAAGCGAAGCCCCTTCTATTCTATCTATCTTCCTACTTACTAATAATATAGAAGAAGAAGAAGAATGGGGTCCCCGCGCCCTCGACGCCTTACATTTCCCTTACGCGGTTTTCCACGACGTAAGGCCGCCCCCGCCCGCCATCCGCTTGCGCCAATCCCATGGTCCTTCCGTCGGGTGCCAGGCCGACCTAGACCGCGCCACCGGTGACGACGGCGCCGTCGCCGTCGCGCCCAGACGCGCAACCGCAGAGCACCTGACGCCCCGTTTGAATTCGCCGTTTCCGTTTCAAGAATATCTCCCCCCACTAGGGCGATATGAGGCCAATCTCCACCCATTGGCGAGAGATAGGGCAAAGGCGCGCGGATATTGGAGTTTCGATGCTAGCAAACCGGCGAAAAAGACGCGAACGATAAGGTGCTTACCCATCACTCATGCCCAGAATTAGGCGTTGAACGTTCTACCATCGGTGGAGCCAGCGTGATGCTGGCTCGTGGCGGAACGAGCAACGAACGAAAGGTTTCAACCATGAAACTAAGTGTAATCGGTTGGGATGATGACGGCGGGCGGTGGAGTTCGGCACGCTGGATTGCGTCTATTGAACGCAAGGCTCAAGGCAGAGTTGCCGAAATAACGGGAGCGAGCGGGGGGCGCGGGACAGAGTTACCCTTGAGCAGTGATAGAAAAGTAACTCCCGCCGAAAGGATAGCAGCCGAGATAGAGCAGGAGCGGTTTCAACGGCAAATGTCTGCTGGCTATGACGGGCGGGCGCGGGTGGAGTGCGGGCCGTCCGGTGGGATTCAACTCCAGCGGCGCAGCGGCGAGGGCGGGGCGGTATCTGTGGCAACTGCGCGGGGTGAAGCCGTCGGAGACTTCACTTGAGGAAGGGGCGAGCGCCGCAGCGTCGGCAATGGCTCTTGCTGTGCGTTGCTGGGATAAGGTCAGGCCGGAGCATTGGCAGAACGGACGGCTGGCGCGGTTTCTGTTTCGCGTCGGCTGGCGGGCGGCGTTCCGCGCGATTGTGGCCAATGGGTTCACCGGAGACAGGGCCACAGACAACGTTTCGACGCTGCCATTGTCAGCGGGCGCGCTGGAAGTCGAGCGGGCCAGTCTGCAAGCG
>CAZZAQ010000314.1:0-1678 GCA_964652165.1 uncultured Bifidobacterium sp. | reverse complement strand
CCGCCCAGGACGAAGCGAGACGGGCCGTGGCGGCGTTTGTGTGGCGCGGTTTAGTGGTGGGAGTGCGGGCGGAAGAACAAAACCGCTCTGCGGGCCGCACGGCAACGGGCGCGGCTGCTCATCCGGCTCGTCTATGGACACGGTCTGCCGGATGCGGCGCGCCTGGCCGGTTTCGCTTCGGCGCGGGCGGCGATAGAGTCGATGCGGTCAGGCAATGTGTTTAGCACGCTGGCGACTGCCGCAACGGCGCAGTCGTCCCGTCTACCTGGCATGGCACAGTTGGCCCAAAGTTCGCGGAAGGCTGGTCAAGCGGCGGGCCAAGCCGTGAAGGCGCAACGCTGCTTGGATGCCCTGCAATGGCCGCGCCTTTGGCTGGCGATAGCGGAACGGCGCGGGTCGGCGGTGGAGTGGGCGCGCTTCTGCCAGAGCCGACGGCAGCGGGCGCGTGCTGAACAAGTCAGAGCGTGGCAATCGGCGGTGAGCGGCTGGCGACGTGGCTGGCTGCGTTAGGAGTGGCCCACGAGGAAGGAAAGGCGCGTTGTCGCGAGGCAACGCGCCTTTTCGTTTGCGTGCGTGCAGTTGCGTCTGGCCGCATGTGATTGCGGTGTGGGCAAGGTCTGCACCGTTCACGCATTAGGTGAAAGGGAGCGCAACTGGTTTCCTCCAGGCCATTCCGATTCCTCAAGGACTTTTCAAAGTTGGATTGCGGCGCAGGCCAAAGGTCTGCGCAATTCAAGCATAAGATAATGGAAGGCGCGCGTGGCTGGCAGCCGCGAGCACCCTTCTGCCCGTATCGCTCTGTTTTGAGTGTGCTGGCGGGTTTGTGGCCACGCCAGAAATGGCGCGGGCGCAAATCTGCCGGCCACTCCGAGTCGGAGTGCCGAGCCATTTCGATTTGCCGGTCAATGCGCGGCCTTGCGCCCGCAGTTGACCAGCCCAGCTTTCGAGGGACGTTCACGCGACTGACTTGAAACGACAAGCGCGGTCGTCGGTAGCATCCGACGCGAAACCCAACGGGTGCGGGTCAAAGCCCACATAACAGCAAAGGAAGAATGATCCAACTACTGCCTATCGACACGCTGCGGAAAATGTCCGCAGACGAGCTGGACGCCCTGGCACGCCAGACCGTCAAACTGGAGAAAGAGGCCAAGGATGCCACCACGGCGCACAAGTCCAGTTTCCCGGCTGCCGGGAAAGTGGTCTGCGCAATCGAAGAACGGCTCAACGCCTTGAAAGCACAAAGGCTGATTGCCAGCAACACCTCGCTGGCCGCCTATTGGGAAAGCATCACCAAGACGCGGGTCAACAATCACGCGCTGTCGTGCGCGGTGACGTTCGGCACGTTCGTGCGCACCGAACTGATTGCCGAGCGGGACTACGACTTGAACACGGCGCAATGTCTGGAACTGGCGGCGGCCATTTCCACGGCCGTCGGCGGCGACGTGACGCACGCGGCCATTGTCCAGACAAGCGAACAACTCAAGGAACGCGGCAAGGACGCGGCGAAGACTCTGCGCGTGATTCTCGACAAGGTGAAGGAGCGCAAAACGATCACCGCCGAAAAGGCCGCGGAGATGCTCAAAGCCATCTTCCAGGATGGTCACTTGGAACTGGCGTTGCACGCGGCGGGCGCGGAAGTCGCCTATGTCAATGATGCCGAAACGTTGGAGCGCATCTT
>CAZZAQ010000313.1:0-6013 GCA_964652165.1 uncultured Bifidobacterium sp. | reverse complement strand
CCGTCGGCCCGGCCCCCCATTTCTCCGTGCCCAGCAAATCATCGGTGGCGGTCGGGAGCAGAAAGACCGGCCCGGCGCCCCAGATCCAGCCGCCTTTCGTCGGTGCTTTGGGCGAAAAGAAGAGACTCTGCACCGTGTCCGACAGCCCGGACTGGCTGGAGGCGCCGAAGATGTTCTCCTGGTAAACGATGGGGACAATCGTGCGCGAGATGAGATTCCAATTCTCGTTCAGCGAGATGGGAACCACCGGCTGCACGTTGACCTTGTATTGGAATCCGTCTCCGGTCGGCCCCGCACCGAAGTCGAAGTTGTTCTGGACCGGCACCTGAATCAGGCTGGCGACGGGGTTCTGAAGTTTCTTGGCGAGTTCGGCGGCAGCGGCCTTGCTGTCGTCCGCTGTGCCGCCGCCTGTGCCGGCTTCGGCAGGAGCCAGCGTGAGCGGGCGGTAGAAGCCCGAATCAGTCTGCGCGTGGGCGATTGTTGCGGACAGCGCGCCAACGAGCGCGGCGGCGAGGAGTTTTGGTTTCATGTGTTTTGTTTTTGGTGCCTGTCTTATTAGAGTCGTTCGGGTCTGGTTGTTCTTGTTGTTGGAATTCGGAGGCGCGAATCATTGGGATTCCTCCAGGCCGCAGCAAGGCGAAATAAATCGCCGCCCTTCGAGCGCCGCGTGCAGGGCCGGGAGCAGGTCGGACTTCGCGCCATCAAAACGCACCAGGCAGTCGAGCGTGCCCAACCAGAGGTAGCCGTCGGGAGTTTGCGTCATCGTGGTGATGGAATTCTCCGGCAGACCGTCTTCCGTTTCTCAAGTGTCGATGAGGTAAGCCGGATCGGAACGGAAGGAAGACTTGGCGAACGTGGGATCAACGGACCACCCGGCGAGCAGCCCAACCCACAGCCATCGGAGCGCACACCGCGCCGCGAGTGAGTGGCGCGACCACCCACAGTAACGCAGCGGTGGTGCGGAGCCATCGCCGAGGAAGGCAAATTGCACCACGCGCAAGAAAAGGCCGGCCATACGCGCGGCGATACTGCCCAACGCCACGCCGCGCCAAGCCAGCGTTGAAGCGAAATCCGGCCAGGAGTTTCCGGACATGAGCAAGCCGTGTGAAACTGCTTCAGCTCGGCATCCGTGATCTGCTCTGGCGAGCGCTTGAAATGCCGGGCCAGGCGGAAGTCCGCGCCGACGCAGGAGAGTTTGGTGTTCAGTGAGGACCCGCGCAGGCCGAGTTCGTCGATGAGTTTTTGGCGTAGTGCAGGCATAGGCCAGCACTATCGCCGACGCCATTGCGTTCTTCCCGTGCCACGCGGCCGGCTCGTTGGCGGCATCCCTGGCCTGTCAGAATTGGGGATTGAGATTTGCCTCCTTTTCCGGTAGCCATAGGTCCGATGCCCTCACCACCTGCACACGGCCGCACGATGTCGCCGCGCCCGCGCCACTATGTTTCCGTGGATTGAATGGTGCCTCGTGGGTGTCCTGTTGGTGGCGGCGCTCATCCCCATCGGTCGTCGAGCCCGATCCAGGACAGGCTGGCTGCTGGTCGTCCTGGCCGCCACCGCCGTCGGAGCCGGAGCCGTACTCTGGCAGGCACGCCTCGAACGCAAGGTCGTCTCCCGCCAACAGATGATCGAAAAAAGCCCGCGTGAGGATCGTCGGGACGGTTACGTCAAGGCGGAAACCTGCCAGGCGTGTCACCCGGCTCAATACGCGTCCTGGCGCCGGTCGTTTCATCGGACCATGACGCAGTTCGCCACGCCGGAGGCCGTACGCGGCAATTTCAGCAACGTTACGCTCCGTCTCCCGGGCGAGACCTTCCATCTGACCCGCGAAGGCGATGAGTATTATGTCGAGATGCTCGATCCCGACTGGCGCTACGTGCAATTGCTAAAATGGGTGGCGTTCAAACGCGGCGAAGGGCCGCAACCGCCGATGGAGGAAAACCCGCCTCGGGCCAAACGCCGCGTGGGCATGCTGACCGGGTCCCATCACATGCAGGCCTACTGGCTGCCAAGCGCCTACGGCAATATGCAGTTCAGCCTGCCGTTCACCTACTTGTTCGCGGAACAACGCTGGGCGCCGCGCAACGATGTCTTCCTGCTCAAACCGGGGTCGACCCATCTCCAGCAGGTCTGGAACAACAGCTGCCTCAACTGCCACGCCACCGCCAGCCAGCCTCGCCAAGACCCCAAGACCCATGTGAATGACACCCGCGTCGCCGAGTTCGGCATCTCGTGCGAAGCCTGTCACGGTCCGGGCGAAGAGCACGTCCGCGCCAACTCCGCCCCGCTCCGCCGCTACGCCCAACATCGCGACGCCAATCCCGACCCCACAATGGTCAATCCCAGCCGCCTCGATCATCGCAAATCCTCGGATACCTGCGGGCAATGCCACGCCATCCGACACCGCCCCAAACAGGACGACTGGAACCTCCACGGCCTGCGCTTCCGTCCTGGCGGGGACCTCGAAGGGTGCGCGCCGCGCGTGATTTACGACGGCACCGGACTCCACCTCCCCGGAAACGACAAGAAACGTGAACTGATGGAAGGCTGTTACTGGCCTGACGGCCAGACCCGCGTTTCCGGACGCGACTTTAGCGCGCTGGCCGACAGCGGCTGCTTCCAGCGCGGGCAGATCTCCTGTCTCTCCTGTCACTCCATGCACCAGTACGCGGACACCGACGACCAGTTGAAGCCGGGCATGCAGGGCAATCGGGCCTGTGTCCAGTGTCACCAGGAATACGCCGGCCGCCTCGAACAACACACCCACCACCAGACCGGCTCCCCGGGCAGCCTGTGTTACAACTGTCACATGCCGCACACGACCTATGGCCTGCTCAAGGGCATTCGCAGCCACACGATCAACTCACCCACCGTCGCCTCCGACGTGGATGCCGGGCGTCCGAACGCCTGTAATCTGTGTCACCTCGATCGCAGCCTTGGCTGGACGGCTGGGAAGTTGCACGAGTGGTATCGAATCCCACCGCCGGCGTTGACCACGAACCAGCAGAATACTGCTGCCTCGGTTTATGGGACGTTGGCGGGGGATGCCGGGCAGCGCGTTTTGTGGGCCTGGCATATGGGCTGGAACCCTGCGCTGGAGATTTCCGGCACGAATTGGATCGCGCCTCACCTGGCGCACGCCTTGACCGACAGCTACAGCGTGGTGCGCTACAACGCCGGACACTCGCTCCGGCGCCAGGCCGGTTTCGAGCAGTTTGATTACGACTTTATCGGGTCGAACGATCACCTGTTCCAGGCGCGCGATCGGGCGACCGGAATCTGGCGTTCGCGCCAGACCAACACCGGCCCGGCGCACCCGTCCGCCCTGATCGAAGCCGGCGGACGCCTGAACGAGGCGAAGCTTCAATCCCTGCTCCAACAGCGCAACGATCGTCCGATGGAACTGCTCGAATGAACCCACCCGATCCCGCGGCCGAGACGGTCCGGTTTCGAAATGATCCCAGCGGCTTGTTTCTGCGCCACCTGCGCTTCGGTTGGTGGTCGCTGCTGGTTTTTCTCACTCTGGGACTGGTGCTCGAGGCCCTCCACGGATTCAAGGTGGGCGCCTACCTGAACACCACCACGTCCACCCGCCGCTTGATGTGGACCCTGGCGCATGCGCACGGCACCCTGCTCGGCTTGGTTCACGTGGCCTTCGCCGTCACGGTGCGCGCCCTGCCGGACTGGCCGGCACGAATCCGCGGGATCGTTTCAGTGTGTCTTTCCGGCGCCAGTTGGCTGATGCCGCCCGGCTTTTTCCTGGTGGGCGGCGTCTTTGTTTATTCGGGCGACCCGGGACTGGGAATTCTTCTGGTGCCCGCCGGCGGGTTGTTGTTGTTCACTGGCGTATTGCTCACCGCAATGGGAACGAAACACGCCGCGCTGGATCTGAAACCGCCCGGCGCGAGGCGAAAGTAGGACCCAACTCGCCTCGTTGGCGCCCGTTCGTCGAACAGGGGTTGCCCCCTCGCCCCATCGCATGGCATAAATCCTTTTACGCTCTGGGATGCAGACCGGAAGGGGGCTGAATTTTCAACCGGTTGGGCACGCGGTTGGAATCGCCGCCGAGAAGAAGTCTCCCCTGTTCCGCACGGCTCCACGCAAGCGCAGTTGCAGGGCGCCATGCAGCCTCAGCTTCCAAGGTCAATCAGCTTCGGCACACCCAGTTCCCCCATGCGGAGGAGTTGCTCAACACGTTCAACGAATTCGTCCGGCGCGAGTCCGCTGGGGCCATGTTCGACGACATGGAGGTACCGCCTGACTCCCGGTGGAGTGGGGCTGAATTGCAGTCGCAGGTTATTCGTGAGCGTGACGTCGAGTGTGCCGTCATCGAGTGAACACGAGCGGATGGTCGCCTCCGACAAGGAAATACGGACTTCGGTTTCCGCGTTGGACTTCTGTTGGCCTGGTTCCATCGAGCTTCTCCTCTCAGGTAATTGTGTGAAAGCGTCATGCCTTCTCGCCGCAGCA
Organism: uncultured Bifidobacterium sp.; assembly: GCA_964652165.1. Taxonomy (GTDB): domain Bacteria; phylum Verrucomicrobiota; class Verrucomicrobiia; order Limisphaerales; family JADJPG01; genus DASTLJ01. The sequence continues at coordinate 1,546 of CAZZAQ010000313.1, read as the reverse complement.
TGCCAAAGAACAGGGGCGCTGTCAGCGGTCGCAAAACAACATGGGTCATTTGTCCGTCTCCACGGCAAATCCCTTGCGTTCTTGGGATACCATCCCAACAATCTTGAGACAATGGCCGTGATTTTTCGCTGGTGCGGTGTCACAACTCCAAATACAGACAAAACCCGCCCACACGCAAGGCAAGACCCCACGACGCAGGAATCAGTACCTCTTCCGTGCTGAACGTCAAAACGACTGGCGGCAGACGGGCCACCTCCCGTTCTTGAGCGAACCGGCTGGCTTTTTCGGATTGCGGGTCAGCGGTGGCGTGCCAGAACACGAAAGCGGTTTGAATCACAATAACCACCTCGCGGCCAACCGTGACCGCCAACGATTGAAATGGGCCAAGCGGTGAAGGCGAAGGTGCAAAACCCTCTCAACCTGTGGTAGCCGACATGCAGATCACTTCTGAGCGTCCTCGTCCGCTGACACGGCTTTCGCGTCGTTGGTTGGCCGTCGCCGGCCGTGCCTGCCCCTGACTTTTCGCGAAAGCGTGAACGTCCTGCTCGCCCGAACGGAGGAAAATCGAGCAAGTCCACGCCCATTGTTGAATGTTGAAACACAACTCAATTCACAAATTCACATCCGAGGGTGCCTAGCGCCTATGCCCATGAGGGTAGCCGCGGCCATGTCCGAGCGCCGCCACTCCTCCGTCCTCGAAGCGCCGCTGGTATCGTCGCACAGTACGCGTGGAACAACCGAAAGCTCGTGCCACATCATTCTGGTCAGCCAAGCCTTGCTCCACCAGAGTGACCATCGCATAGGCTTCGCCCACAAGGTCCCCCAATGAATACTCTGCAAGCACGATCCCGGAGACGATCACCGCACGGCGACCATCATGGGTTCTCACCTTGCATTGATCGTTGACCACGCGAACAACTTCGAGGTTCCGTGCGTCTGAAGACAAGTGCTTATGTCGGGAGCAGGCCTCTCGCTTTTTTGCCACTTTTGCCGGATGGCAGTCGTCTCGCCGCTCAAGCGATACCTCCTCGGGAACACGCGAATCAGATTTGCGGCCGATCGAACCTCTCCTCGGCAATCTTCTCTTGGGCTTCTTCCACTGTCGCTCCTTCTCGCGAATGGTTTTAATCTGCGAAGATCTCCCTGTAGCGGATTCTTCGATGTTGGTCTCTCCTTCATCAATCAGGAGGAACGCACATTGCCCAACAGCAAGAAAGGCTCTGGCCTGTCCAGTTACGTGCGCACGCTCACCAGTGCCAACGGTGACAATCGCCGGGATGTCGTCGCCACCGTGTTTCGCGGCCTGCTGAACCGGATGGCAGAGGCTACCTGTTGCGCGAAGTCATCAACAAGATTGCCGGGATGGAGAGAATCGAAACCTCACCCCGGCCCTCTCCCCGTTCGAGGTGGAGAGGGAGACCCGCCATCACCTCACCCGGCCTTCGGCCACCCTCTCCCCATCGGATGCGGAGAGGGCCAGGGTGTTCCCGTTAGCCTAACTTCCTCCCCCATCGAGCCCAAAGGCAACAAAACCGAGGTATTCTCG
>CAZZAQ010000312.1:0-6024 GCA_964652165.1 uncultured Bifidobacterium sp. | reverse complement strand
GGAGGAGGTCGAAACCGTTTCAACGGTTTCGACTGGGTGTGAGAAACCGTTGAAACGGTTTCCCCTCTCGACCCGGCCCGACACCCCGCTGAAGCGGGGTGTTAATGAGAGGGGACTATCGCAGCGAAAAACGTGTGAAATATCCGGATTAACGATTCAACGGTTCAACGATTCAACGATTTAGCGCTTCAACGTTTTAACGCTTCAACGCTTCGTCCGCCTAAAAATCCGCCGCCTTGCCGATCTTATTGAAGTAGTCGGCGTAGAAATTGACGACGCGCCAGGCAATCATGCCCGCGACGAGCAGGTAGGCGATCTTCGGAAGCCATTCGGCAAGGGCTTTGAGTTTGCGTTCGCCTTCATCGAGGTAGAGTGCGTGGAGCCGCCGGAGGGTGTCGTCCAGCTTGCCGGTGTACTCGCCGGTGTGGTACATGCCGGTGAACAGCTCGGGAAACTCATGTGTGGTGCTCAACGCGTCCGCCGGTGTGATCCCGGCCGCGAGGCGCGGCTGCCAGCCCGCGACGGCGTGGCGCAGCGCGGGGGAACCGCTGGCGGCGGCGGCCAATTGCCAGGCTTCGATGATGGTGACGCCCGAGGAGACGAGGGCTTCGAGCGCTGAGGAGAGCCGCGCCAGCGCCAGGCTGCGCCGGGCTGCGCCCACGAGCGGCACGCGGTGAAGGATGCTTTCGACCAGGCCGCGCCAGTGTTCGCCGTGACGCCCTTGCATCGCGAATACGGCCAGCCCCACCACGACGTAGAGCGGCAGCAGGATGGTCAGTGTTTTGGCGAGATAGGCCAGAATATCGCCCTTCACAATCAGGTCCGGCAACGGGCCAAGAAAGATGGCGAAGTGAAACAGAAATGCCGGATAGGCGAGACTGGAAAGAGATTGGCGGAGCAGCGCCGCGCGCGAGGTGTAGTGCGCGGCCAGCAGTTGAAACGTGGCCGGGAGACGTCCGCTGCGGTCTCCGGTATCGAGGAGCGCGATGTCAAAAGTGGTCAGCCAGGGACGAGCTGATTGCAGAGCGTCCCCGAACGAAGCGCCGGCGGAGAGTTGGGTGAGAATGGCGTCCAGCGGCTTGCGGAACGAGGGTAACGGCGGGGAGCGCCGTTGGATCTCCAGGGCCTCGATGAGGCCGATGCCGGCCGCGGTGAGCTGGCCGAGTTGGTGATACATATCCGCGCGGCGCGCGTGTTGTCCGGGCGTGACGAAGAGCGACATACGCCGGCGCCGCGAGGGCCGGGGTCAGGCGGCGACGGCGTCGAACTTGACCTTGAGGTCTTTCTTCGACTTTGCGCCGATGACTTGATCGACGACTTGTCCGGCCTTGAAAAAGAGGAGGGTCGGAATGGAGTTGATACGATACTGGACGGCCAGCTGCTGAGAGTGGTCGGTGTTGACTTTCCCGATCTTGACCTTGCCGGCGTATTCGCCGGCCAGTTCCTCGAGCATGGGCGCAATCATCTTGCACGGGCCGCACCATTCAGCCCAGAAATCCACGACCACGGGCGTGGCGGACTTGAGGACTTCCTGTTCAAAATTCGAGTCGGAGAGGGTAATGATATTCGCAGCAGACATGGGATAAAGAAGGTTGGGTTCAATTGGAATGTCTCTACAGAAATTGGTCGCGCGAGGCGCTGAATACCTACTGGAGCTGCTTCAACAACAGCACACTGACGACCGCACCGAGGCCGATCACCGCCGCCGCGATTGCCAGGCCGACATCCAACCCGCTGACCCGCTTGGCCGCCGGCACGAGAGCGTGGGCGGGGGGACGCGGCCCGGGAGCGCCGGGTGGACGCGGCGCCGGGGCGCCCGTGGAGGTCGGCGGACGCGGCGCCGCAGGCGCCGGGGGCGCGCCGGAGGTTGGGGGACGCGGCGGGGCCGGCGCCGCAGACGGGGCCGGAGTCATGGGCCTGGGCGGAGCGGGCGTCGCAGGCGGAGAACCGGGCGGCGGTGCAGCCGGCGCCGGTGCTCCCGGAATCGAAGGCAACTTGATCGTGGCCGTCGCCGAAGGTTTCGGTGGGAGGCTGATGCGGACCGTTTCCTTCTTGGGCTGGATCTTGGCGGCGTCGCCGGGTCGCGGAGGGACGCCGCCCGGCGGAGGAGTCGGCGCTCCGCCGATTGGGATGTTGGGATCGTTCTCGGCCATAAATCGAGTCGGTTTCTGATGAGGAAGCTAGGTTTGCCTCCGGCGGGTGTCAAACTCTAACTGGTTCTCAAGGTTTCACTCGCGATACATCTCCGGCTTGAGCACTCCAACGAACGGCAGGTTTCGGTAACGCTCCGCGTAGTCCAGCCCGTAACCGATGACGAACAGGTCGGGGATGGTGAACCCGACGTAGTTCGCCTGCACGCGCTCGACGCGGCGGGAGGGCTTGTCGAGCAGCACACAGGTCTTGATGCGACGGGGGTGGAGTTGGCGCACTTTGCCGAGCACCCGCTTCATTGTTCGTCCAGTGTCGAGGATGTCGTCCACCAGCAACACGTCGCGTCCGCGCACGTCGAGCCGCAGTTCCTTGGTGAAAATCAGTTCGCCGGATTCCGTGCCCGCGCCGTAGCTGGAGACGCCGATGAAATCCAGGCGCAACGGCAGCGACAGGTGGCGAATGAGATCAGCCAGGAACATTACAGTGCCATTGAGCAGCGAGACCACCACCATCTCGCGGCCGCGGAAATCGTGCTCGATCTGGCGCGACATCTTGCGGATTCGCCGGGCGATCTGCCGCTCGGTGATGAGAACACGGTCCACCTCGTGACGCCAGGAGGGGGGAACGGGAAAGCGGGGGGAAAGGGAGAAAATGGAACGAGGCGTGAGGGGAGCCAGTCGAGTCGGGTTTCTCCCTTTCTCCCCTTCTCCCTTTCTCCGCTTCGCTCGGATTGCAGGCGTCATGATGCGATTCCGAGGCCAGGCTCAAATATGCTTCGAGTCCCCATGGGCCTTCTCCGCGTAGCCGGTTTCCTGGCGCTTGAAGTTCACCTCGTTCTTCTTGACGTAGGCGTTGAAGACGTCGTCCGCGCTCATGCCGAGCACCTGCGCCAGGCTGATGAGGAAGTGGAACAGGTCCACCACTTCGACGCGCGCGTTCTGCTCGTCGAACTTCTGGTATTTCGCCCACCATTTCCAAGGGACGCTGTCGGTCAGCTCGGCGATTTCCTGCGACATGGCCCGGCAATAGTTGAGCACCCATTGGGTTTTCACCTCGTCGGACATGCCGTCGGTGTTCACGCCGATGCGCCGGTTGAGGGATTGTTGCATGCGGAACAGTTCGCGGAATTGGTCGGGCCGTTGCATGGCACGAGCATTTCGGCGGCTGGCCGGGGAGGCAAGAGGAAAGGGGAATCGTAAAACGTAAAACGTAAAACGTAATAAAGCCGCAAGCATCGCCTTTGCTTCCGGCGTCGCCCCGCTTTTACGTTTTACGCTTTACGTTTTACGTTTCCGCCATTCCCAACTTTGCCCTTTGAACTCCCAACTTCCTCCCCGTATAACGCTGGGGATGTTGAACCAGTTTCTCTCCAACGGCGGGCCGATGATGTGGCTCATCCTGATCGCCAGCGCCGCGGCTGTGGCGGTGTTTGTCGAACGGGTGCTGCACTACCACCGCGCGCAAATCAACTCGATGGAGTTCCTCAACGGCGTGCGCAACGTGCTCCGGCGCGACAATGTGGTCGAAGCGATCTCGATTTGCGACGCCACACCGGGGCCGGTCGCCCGGCTCGTCAAGGTCGCCATCCTCAACCGCGACAAGGGCCGGGACGGCGTGCGCGAGGCGCTCGAGGAAACCGGCCTCATCGAAGTGCCGCCGCTGGAAGCCAAGCTGAATCTCCTGGCCACCATCGCCCAAATCGCCCCGCTCATGGGCCTGCTGGGCACGGTGCTCGGCTTCATCCAGGTCTTCACCACGCTCCAGACCAAGACCACCGTGCCCACCATGCAGGACCTCTCCGGCGGCGTCTGGCAGGCGCTCATCTGCACGGCGATGGGCCTGGCGGTCGCCATTCCGTGCTACGCCGGCTACAACTACCTCGTCAGCCGAGTCAATGCCATCGTCCTCGACATGGAGCGGGCCGCGACCGAAATCACGAACATCCTGGCCGACACGCTCGGACGAAAGGGCGCATGAGGTTTCCGCACAACGCCAAAATCTTTCGCGGGCAGTTCGACGCCGCGCCGTACGTCGGTGTTTTCTTCCTGCTGGTGATTTTTCTGCTCGCCCATTCGGCGATGGTCTTCGTGCCCGGGGTGCCCATCGAACTGCCCGCCGGCGCGGACTTGCCCGGCATCGAGAAGCCCATTGCCGTGGTCGCCGTGGATGCCGGCGGCACGTTCTACTTCGAAAACCAGATGTGCGACGAGAAACGGCTGCGCGAACGGCTCAAGGCCACCGTGGAACGGAGCCGCGAACCCATCACGCTCGTCACGCGCATTGACCGGAAGGCGGACACGGAGGTGTTCATACGGCTTGGGATGATCGCCCAGGACGTGGGCATCCTCCACCTGCACCATCAGGTCCAATTGTCGCCCCAACCCACGGCGCCGCCCCCCGCGAACCGGACGCCATGAACGCCGCTGTCCCGGAACCGGACCGCTGGTCGCCGCGCCGATGGATCTACACCGTCGCCGCGGTGTTCGTGCTTCAGGTTGGACTGCTCCTCTATCTCGGGCAGCGTGTGGAGCCGCTCCCGGCGCGGCCGACCTTTCGCACCGCAGTGTATTTGGTGGTTGACCCGTGGTCCAACGAGCAACTTTCCCGGCTTCCGACCCTGAGCGATCCGACGCTGTTTGCGCTGCCCGGAGAGGACGGCTTTTCCGGCCCCGCGTGGCTCCGGCCCGCGCCCATCGAGTTTCAACCGAGACGCTGGTCCGAACCGCTTCGCTGGCTGGACGTGGACGAACAGGCGCTCGGCGGCGATTTCACACGCTTCGTCGCCACGAATGCGATCACCCCGCCACTGACGGCAAACAAACAACTGCCGCCGTTGCTGCGCTACGAGCCCAATGTTCCGAACGCTCCGCTTCCGCAATTCTCGCGCCTGCGCCTCGAAGGCGAGTTGGCTTCGCGGCCGCTCCTCACCCCGCTCCAACTGCGTTCCTGGCCGAACGCGGACGTGTTGGGCGCCACCACCGTCCAGGCCGCCGTCGACGCGGACGGTTTTACGCACTCGGCGGTCATCCTGGGCGAGTGCGGATTGAAGGAAGCCGACCTGCACGCGCTGAAACTGGCGAACCAGGCGCGGTTCCGGCCGCTGCCGCGCGCCGCGCGCGATCGAACCGGCACTGGGCCGCTGGCCTGGGGCAAGCTCACCTTCCAGTGGCACACACTGCCGTTGGCGGCGACCAACCTGACTCGCGGACCACTCTGAAATGACTCCCGATGCCATCGTGCTTGGCTATGTCGCCGGACTGCTCGCCGCGATTTCGGCCCTCGCTCTCTATTCGGAGCAGCGCCAGCGCCGTTTTGGTCCTACGCAGAGCGACGACCGCATCTTCCGCTGCGTCGACTGCGCTTACGTTTACACCGATGACCCCGACGTGGATCGCTCTCGCTGCCCGCAATGCGGCCTCCTGAACGAGGCCATCCGATTTTGAACCGGCGAGGCTTGAGGCTCCAGTTCTGGGAAAAGCGGAAAAAGAGCGTGAGGAAAACCCGATGGCTGCGGCCCTGGCTCGCATGCCATGCAGGAAATCGACGCACCCAAACCCATCACGGCTGTTACAGGAGTGGTGGCTGAGGCCGGAATCGAACCTCCTACACCACGCCCACCACGTTGCCGCACTCGTCCATCAGCCCCCCGCCCGAATGATGGCCGTCTGCTAAGACCCTGGCTGCACCGGCACGCAGATATGGAAACAGCGCGCGTCATCCGACGTGCCGGACAGCGACGCGATCTCGCCCTTCAGCGCTGAAATGCCAACAGGAGACAACGGAGGAAACAGAGCGATCAATTCCACGTTGCCGAACAGGTTGCTTAAAAAAATCTCCGTTCTCTCCGTTTCCTCCTGTTAAAAATTGGACGCG
>CAZZAQ010000311.1:4412-6037 GCA_964652165.1 uncultured Bifidobacterium sp. | reverse complement strand
CCCTGGGCTTTGGGACGCAATCCCTTTGGGATTGGCAGACGTTCGTTCAAAACCTGATTTGCGCCCCTGATCAGTTTGCCCCCAACTAGCGTCTTGCCGGGACGCGGTGCTGGTCTTAGAATGCAGCGATAGAACGGAGCGTCGCGCTCCGTGAGAATCAATGTTCTCCGAACACTCCAACTGCGGCTGCACGCGGCGCCAGGCGATTCGTTCGCTGGTGGGCGGATCGCTCTTGCTGCCGGGCATCGTGTGGGAGTTGCTCGCCGCCGACGCGGCCCGGAGCGGGGCGCTCGATCCGCTGGCTCCCAAGCCCTCGCATTTCCTCGCGCGGGCCAAAAGGGTCATTTTCCTCTACATGAGCGGGGGATTGTCGCACGTGGACTCGTTCGACCCGAAACCCAAGCTGTTCGCCGACCACGGGAAAAAGGTGCCACAAGGTTTCATCAAACAACCGTCGTGGGAGTTCTCGCCCTACGGCCGCAGCGGCACAGAAGTGAGCGACTTGTTCCCGGCGATCGGCGAGTGCGTGGATGACCTGGCGGTCATTCGCTCGATGCGCGGCGACCATGGAAATCATTTCGAGGCGACGCTGGGCATTCACACCGGCTCGGTGACGGTCCCACGGCCGAGCCTTGGATCGTGGGTCAGCTATGGACTGGGGACGGTGAACCAAAATCTCCCGGCGTTTGTCGTGCTGGCGCCCTTCCTGCCTTACGCGGGCGAGCAGGTCTGGTCGTCGGACTTCCTGCCCGGCTGTCATCAGGGCACGCGGGTGACGCCCGGCGCGGACCCGATCCCCAACGTAAAGCCGCAGCCCGGCACGGCGGAGTTGCAGGAGCTGGAGCTGGGTTTGATGCAGTCGATGAACCGGCGGCACTTGCGTTCGCGCGCGGACGACCCGCTGCTCGCGGCGCGAATCAAATCCTTCGAGACGGCTTTCGGCATGCAGATGGCGGCGCCGGAGGCCTTCGACCTTTCGGGCGAATCCGACGCGACGCACGCGCTCTATGGGCTGACGCGCGGGGCGCGGCTGGGCTACGCGTGGCAGTGCCTCGTGGCGCGGCGGTTGATCGAGCGCGGCGTGCGCTTTATCGAGCTGATCGACACCGGATCGAACCGCAACTGGGATTCGCACGCCGACATGAACGCCCACTGGCCATTGTCGCGCAACGTGGACCAGCCGATTGCCGGGCTGTTGAAGGACCTCAAACAGCGCGGCCTGCTGGAGGACACACTCGTGGTGTGGACGACCGAATTTGGGCGAACCCCATGCGTGGAGAAGCCGGAGTTCAAGGGGCGCGAGCACCATTGCCTGGCGTTTTCCTCCTGGCTGGCCGGCGGCGGCGTGAAAGGGGGCATCGTTTACGGCGCGTCGGACGAGTACGGCATCAACGTGGCTGAGAACCAGGTTCACGTTCACGATTTCCACGCCACGATTCTCCACCTGCTCGGCCTGGACCACGAGCGGCTCACGTATCGGCACGGCGGACGCGACTTCCGGCTGACGGACGTCGCGGGCAAGGTGGTGAAAGGCGTGCTGGTGTGAGCTGCACCGGCCCTACTGCCTTTGAATTAAGCAGGTGACTTTGGGTTCTTACTCTTAATCCTAATCTTAATCTTAATCC
>CAZZAQ010000311.1:2714-4402 GCA_964652165.1 uncultured Bifidobacterium sp. | reverse complement strand
ATCCCTCCAGCAGTTTAAGATTAAGATTAAGATTAGGATTAAGAGGAAGAATCTCGCAGCCGCGGACTCGCAGATTGGGCCTACCGCCTTTCCACCGCGTCACGAATCCTGAGCCATCTTATCGCGCAGAAACCGGACGCTTGCCGCGGCGTCCGCTTCCTCGAAACCGTGCAGGATGAGCGGGCCTCCAAAGTTCACGCGGCGCAGCAGCGCAAGGTAAAGATCCCAATCCAACACCCCGGCGCCGAGGGCGAGGCCGGCCGAATGGCCGTCGGTCGCCAGTTCCTTGGCGTGGGCCAGCACCAGGTCGCCTCCGAGCAGGTCGAAAGCGCCTTCGAGGATCTCGCGCTGGCGCGGAAGGTCGCCCGGATGAAACAGGTTGGCCGGGTCAATGATGATTTTCAGGCGCGGCGATTTCATCTCGTCCAGCAGACGGCGCGCTTTGCCGGCCGAGTCGATGACGTTGCTCGTCTCCGGCTCGATGCCGAGGGTGAGATCGTGTTTGTTGGCGAGGGTGAGCGCCTTGGTGAGAGAAACGCGCAGGTCGCGCCACGCTTCGGGCGAGCCATTGTCCGCGTGGCCGCGCCACATGTTCTCCGGGTCGCGCGTGCCGGTGCAAAGCGTGACGACGCGCGTGCCGAGCCGCGCACATGCCCTCGCGAGGATCTCCAGCTTGCGCAGCCCCTCGCGACGCAGCCGGACGTTCGGGTGAATCATGTTGAACGTGCCGGAGAGGGCGCCGATGGCGATGCGGCGTTCGCCGGCGGCATTGCGGATGCGTTCGGCAAGTTCGGCCGGAACCGCCTCCGGCAACCCCGGCAGCCCGGCGCATGCGAAATTGAACTGCACGCAGCGCAGGTGCAGCCGCGCGACGGCGTCGAAAACTTCCTCGACCGACGACCGCGCGAAGGTTCTGGCGAACAAGCCCAGTTGCATTTCGTTAAATCGTTGAATCGTTGAAGCGTTGAATCGTTGAAGCGAAGCGCCGACTGGCATCCCCGAGCGATTCAACGATTCAACGATTCAACGGTTTAACGGACCAACGCCCTTCACACCGAGTCTGCAAATTTCTGCATCGCCGCCTCCTGCCCCTCGATGCTCTCGACGAGTTTGAACTGGGTGCGGCAGCGGTCGAGGTTGTGGTTCGGCCGGTGGACCCGGAAATAAAGGTCGCCACTCAGGAAATCCGTGAGGAAGCGGATGCCGATGGTGAACGTGATGAGCTTGCCGGCGAAGGCGATGAGGGCGCGCTCGGCCTTCGTGAGGAACGGCCCGGCTGTCTCCAGGTAACCGCGGGCCAGAGCCTTGAACATCGGCAGGCGCACGTGGACCTTTGCCAGGTCCAGTTCGTCCTCAAGCGTCGGGCTGGTCGTCGTGCGCACCATGTCGCCGAAATCGTAGAGCGCGCAGCCGGGCATCACGGTGTCCAGGTCCACGACGCATATCGCTTTGCCCGTGACCACGTCGAGCATCACGTTGTTGAACTTGGTGTCGTTGTGCGTGACGCGCTCAGGGATTTTCCTTTTCGCCAGCGCGTGGAGGATCACATCGACAATTTTCTCCTGCTTTAGCGCGAATTCGATTTCGGTCCGCGCGTCGTGGGCGCGGTTGGCGCGGTCCTCGCGGAGGGCCGCCTGGAACGCCTCGAAGCGCTTATGGGAACGGACCTCGTCAAGACGACCGCCCGG
>CAZZAQ010000311.1:0-2704 GCA_964652165.1 uncultured Bifidobacterium sp. | reverse complement strand
GCGCCTCGAACCGCCAGCGGGTGTTGTGGAAGTTGGGAATGGTCTCCGCCAGCCGCGCGCCGGGCAGATCGACCAGCAGGCTCTGGAAATCGCCGAACGCCTTGCCCGCCTCGAACGCCTGGACGGGCGATTCGGCCGCTTCGAAGGTCCGCACGCCCTCGACGAACACCAGCGTGCGCCAACATTCGCTCTCCTTGGTGCGGTGGTAATAGCCGCCTTGTTTTGTCGGGATGACGGTGAGCGCGCGGCGCGAGGCATCGCGGGCGCCGCTGGTCGAAAGCTTGCGGCGCTGGTGCGCGGTGACCCGCACGAAGTTGTTCATCAGCGCGTCGGGATCCTTGAAGACATTCGTGTTGATCTTCTGCAACACGTAGCGGACCTGGATGCCGCCCTGGTTGTAGGTGGCGATATAGGTTTCGTTGATGTGGCCAATCTTGCACGGCTCGGCGTGGAGCAGGTCGCCGTAGATGTGGAACTGGCTGGAGATTTCGAGCAGTTTGGATTCCTGGTAGGGCATGTTCGTCTCGCTAACGAGAGGGTTGGAGCGTCTTCAGGTAGGCGTAAAGATCGGCGAATTGCCGCGGGCTCAGGCCGCGGAGCAGGCCGGCGGGCATGAGCGAGAGAGTGCTCGGCTGGCGGCTGAGGATGTCGGCCTCGGCCAGGCGAATGGTCGCGGTGGCGCTGAGCTGGAGGATCACGCCGTCGGCGGACTCGAACGCAGGCATGCCGGTGTAGACCGAGCCGTCGCGGGTACGGAAGGTCGTCGTGCGATACGGCGCGGCCACGTCGCGATTTGGAAAGATGATCGTGTTGAAAAGGTCGGCGGGGGAGAACCGGTTGGCCACGCCTCCCAGGTCGGGGCCGATCGGTTGCGGGCCGAGGTGGCAGGTCTGGCAGCCGCGCTGCTCGAAGAGCGTTTCGCCGCGCGCGGCGTCGCCGGCGGTCCACGGGACGGTCTTGTAAAAGGTGTTCCACGCCACGGGATCTTCGCGGTCGTCGGCGTCGAGTTCGCGGTGGAGACTCGGGTGCTTGGAGGCGAACCAGTCGAATACCGGCTGGTAGGCGCGGCGCGTGTCGCCGGCGTTTTCGAGCGGTTTGAAGGGCTGGCCGGTTTCGCGGCTGATGAGGGCGAGGACTTTCTCGCGCACCGCTTCGTCCTTCGGCTGTTCCACCAGATTGCGGAGCAGACGCATCGCGGGCACCAGCGGGCGCGTGGTGCCGTCGCGCGGAAGCTGGAGCAACGAGTTCACGCTGGCCGCGGCGGTCTTTAGGTCTCCGGAAGCGAGGCCGGCGATGAATTTGTCGCGGTCAACGGCCTCGGGCTTGTGGCCGAGTTCGACGAGCAGCCGGTCGCGGAGCGCGACGTTGGACCATTGGCGCCGAAAGAGCGGCGCGGTTTCTTCAATGGGCAGGGCCGAGAAGAGATCAATCAGCGCCGGGGACCATGGGAAGCCGGGGTCGCGCTGGAGCGCGCCGAGATAAATGCGGGCGCACGCGGTGTATCGGCTGGAGCCGAGGCGCGAGACGAGCGGAAGGTTGCCAGGGCGGGCGAACTCCGGCTCGCGCATGAGCGCCTCGGTTAGCCGCGGATCGCGCTTGAGCAATTCCACGAGGACTTCGCCGAGACGGAGGGACCAGTTCTGCCTGGGGCGTTTTTCCAGCCCGTCGAGCTTTCGGTCGAGGGCCAGAATGGCGCGGGCCACGCGGGCCAGAGAGTTCGTCGGCACGGGCACGCGCTGGCGCGCGAGGACCGCCAGGTAATGGAAGTCGGACGCCGCCGCGCTGCGGTCGGTGATCCGACCCAGGAGCTTCTCGGGCAGCGTGGCGTCATCGGCCTCGAGCATCGCCAGGAGCCGTGTGGATTCGATGTCGAGATCGGCGTCGGCCGACGGGAACAGAGGCGTGACGGCCCGCCGAATTTTCAACGCGATCGCATCACGAGTGTCGATCGGAAAGGCCGGTTGATAGGCGGTGAACACTTCGGCGGATGGATTGCGCAGGCGATAGTCGCCCAGCGCCAGCATCAGCAGGCGCACGGCTTGAAGCTGGTGGTCGGCAACTTTGGTTTGCGCGAGGACGCCGGTCAGCGCTTCGATGGCGTTTGTATCGAGCGCCTCGCCGCCGGTGCGCCAGAGCAATGCCAGCGCCAGCGTGAGGCGGGCCTGAGGATGTCCACTTTTCTGCTGCTGCGTCCAAAGGGCGCGGAAGGCGGCGTCGGGAAGAATGGCCGCCAGCGCCGCCGCGCCTTGATGCACCCGTTTGTCCGCGTAAGCCAGGTTGAGCGCGAGAGCCTGCTGGAGTGATGGGGCGTCGAGCCGGGCGGCGTTTTCGCGCAGCGCCTCGAGAGCGTGCGTCCGCACGTAAGCCGACACATCTCGGGAGAGGGCGACCAGAAGGGGCGCGAAGTTTTCCGGCGGACTTCGCCCGAGTGACCACGCGGTGCGCGCGCGGACGATGGGCGCGGGGCTTTGCGCGCACGCCGCGGCGACGGGCGCGGGGAGGCCGCCGAACAGTTCGGTGAGCAATTCGATGGCGCGACAACGGCGCTCGGCGCTCTCCCGATTGTCCAGCGCAATGGCGGCGATGGGCTCCGGCCCGACGCTTCGGGCGATGGGCAGCCAGATCGCGCGGGACCATTCGTCGAGAGGCTGCGGCGCGTCGAGGACCTGGAGCAGGGGCGAACCGGCGAGCACCAGCCAGTTGG
>CAZZAQ010000310.1:0-6065 GCA_964652165.1 uncultured Bifidobacterium sp. | reverse complement strand
TACTTCGCGGCTGCAAGCATGAAGTAGCTCACGCTCCGGTCCCGCGCCACCCTGTATCCGATTCTGGACCGCTAATCTTCGCTCATCTTAGCTGATAGTGGAAGGCTCGCGCTCTTCGCCTGGAAGTTTTGTGCGCTGCCCGCCGGGAATGGGTAGCACAGGCTACCAGCCTGTGCCGCTCGGCGACTCGCCGAGCGGAACGGGAGGGACGCCATTCCGCAAGCGGGCACCGGTTCGCAACGGGACATCCCTTCTGATTCTTCAGGTATTGGCAGGCCGCAACACAAATGGGGATTGATTCGCCCAAAGCCATTCCTGTTAATTCGTGGGCGCCAATCGCCTGGCGCCCAATCCATCCATGTCGCGCAAATCGAAGCAAGCCACCAGGGCCGCGAGGCTGATGGCGTCCGCCCCGCCGCCGGCCACGACGGCCCCCCCGCCGGTCACCCCCGCGGAACGCCCGTGGCCGAGCGCGACGATGTTGAACGTCGTCCGCGCGCTGCTCCTCGTCGCGCTTGGGGTGTCGGCGTATCTGGCGTGGACCTCGCTCACGCGAGGGTGGGTGATTGGCTGCGGGCCGGAGTCGGAGTGCGACCGAGTGTTGCAAAGCCGCTGGGCGCGGTGGTTCGGAATTCCCGTGAGCGTCTTCGCCGTGGGGATCGACGCGCTGACGCTGTGGGGGACCTTCGCGCTCGGTCCCGGCGCGCCGACGTCCGCGCGTCGGCGCGGGTGGATCGCGGTGACGTTCGGCGGGATGCTGATTCTCGGGGCGGGACTTTGGTTCGTCGCCTTGCAATTTATCGCGGTCGGAATTTGCCCGTATTGCATGACAGCCCACGGCGCGGGCGTGGCCGCGGCGCTGCTGCTGTTGTTTTGCGCGGCTAGGCCCGAGGGTGCGGGCGAGGCGCTGTTCCGAACCGCCGGCTACGCAGCTTCGGCGGCGCTGGCCGTGTTGTTCCTCGGTCAAATCGTGCACAAGCCGAAGACGGGCCGGGAGACGCGCGGTTTCGCCGTGGCGAGCAACGTTCAATCCTTTCTCTCCACGCAGGCCCAGGCGGCTGCCAAGGCGAAAACAAACGTGGTGCCTTCTTCCACCGCGCCGGTGCAGGCCGCTACCTCGACCAACCCGGCGCCGACGCCCGCGACCAACGCACCAACCGCAAGCACACCCAACATTCCGCCAGCGCCTCCGACCAACGCCGCGCCTCTCCAGGTATTCACGCCCGGCATGAAGCCGTTGGAATCGATGCGGCGACCGTTCAAAACGTACGGCGGCATGGTCGCGCTGGATCTGACGGACGTGCCGCTCCTCGGTTCGGAGACCAACGCGCACGTGATCGCCAGTCTGTTCGATTACACCTGCCACCACTGCCGGCTGATGCACCCGGTGTTGACCGAGGTGCAAAGCGCTTTCAAGGATCGGCTCTCCATCATCAGCCTGCCGATGCCGCTCGACCCGAATTGCAATCGCACCGTCACGCGCGCGCCCCCCGACCACTCGAACGCCTGCGTGTACGCCACTATCGGCCTGGCGATGTTCCGCGCGGATCGCGCGAAGCATCACGAATTCGACGAGTGGCTGTTCACCGGCGAACGGCCACCGCCGATCCCGCGGGTGCTGGCGCGAGCCGCCGAACTGGTCGGCACCAACGCGCTGGCCCAGGCTTTGCGCGACCCGTGGATTGCCGAGCAGATTCAGTTCAACGTCGGCATTTACGAGGTGGCCTACCGTCAACAACGCGGGAACATGCCTCAGTTGATCATCGGCAACACCATCGCCGACGGGACGTTCTCGCGCGAAGCGTTAATCAAACTGCTGGACGACCACCTTGGCCTGAAGCAAACCCCTTGACCCGTGAATCTCATGCAACCGATGAAGAAAACAAAATTCGTTCCCCCTCACCCCGGCCCTCTCCCTTGGGGAGAGGGAGAACAGTGGCGCTGCTTGGGGCGGACATTTCACAGACCTTCAGGACAGTTGCGGTTGACTCTCATTAGCACCCGGCTTCAGCCGGGTGTTTGTGGCGTGCCAGAACGAGAAACCGTTTCAACGGTTTCTCGCAGGCTGTGCCTGAAGCCGCTAAAGCGGCTGGACGCGCCGACCCCGCTCATCACCCGGCTAAAGCCGGGTGCTAATGAGATTGGCTCACCATCCAGCCATGTCGCCTATGAAATGTTCAGGCCAGGGCGTAGCGCATCGCGTCCACACGGCGAACGATTGCTGAATAAGCCCTCTGCGGAGCCAGGGACCTCCCTCTCACCAAGGGAGAGGGCCGGGGTGAGGTGGGAGGACTCGTCGGCCTCGACCGGTGTTCAAAAACGCATTTGCGCAACCCCGCACCCCACCCTTCTCGTCACCGTCCTTCTACTGACAACCCTGTCCGCAGCCAGCGGCGCCGAAGACCGGAGCGCCGTGTTGCGCGAGGGCGTGAGCCGCGAATTCCCCGCGCTCGAGCGACTCTACCGAGAATTCCACGCCAGCCCCGAGCTTTCGTTCCACGAAGAGAAAACCGCGGCTCGCGTGGCTGCCGAGCTACAGAAGCTCGGCATCGAGGTCACCCCGCGCGTTGGCGGGCACGGGTTGGTGGGCGTGCTTCGCAACGGCGCCGGCCCGACCGTGCTCGTCCGGACCGATCTCGACGCCTTGCCGGTGAAGGAGGAAACCGGCCTGCCCTACGCCAGCCGCGTCCGAACGACGAACGACACCGGTGCGGAGGTCAGCGTCATGCATGCCTGCGGGCATGACATCCACATGACTTCACTCGTCGGCGCGGCGCGCCTGCTCAGCCAGCTCAAGGATGGCTGGAGCGGCACTGTGGTCTTCATCGGCCAGCCGGCGGAGGAACGCGGCGCGGGTGCCCGGGCGATGCTGGCGGATGGACTGTTCACGCGCTTTCCAAAACCGTCGGCCTGTCTGGCGCTGCACGTTAGCGCCGAGATGGCCGCGGGGAGCGTGGGCGTGGTCGAGGGATACGTCCTGGCCAACGTCGATTCCGTGGACGTCACAATTCGCGGGGCGGGCGGACACGGCGCCTGGCCGCACAAGACGAAGGATCCAATCGTGCTCGCCGCGCAGACCGTGATGGCGCTGCAAACCATCGTCAGCCGCGAGAAGGATCCGCTCGACTCGGCGGTTGTCACCGTCGGCTCCATCCACGGCGGGACCAAGCACAACATCATCCCCGACGACGTGAAGCTTCAAATTACCGTGCGCTCGTTCACGGACGACGTGCGCGCGCAAACGCTCGAGGCCATCCGCCGCATCGCGCGCGGTCAAGCGCTCTCGGCCGGCGTGCCAGAAAACCGCCTGCCGGTCGTGACGGTGCTGGATGAGGAATTCACGCCCGCCTGCTTCAACAACCCCGAGCTCGCCCGCAAACTGCGCGGCGCGTTCACCCGCGGATTCGGTGAAGCGAAAGTCCTCGCGCCCCGGCCCCGCATGGGCGGGGAAGATTTCGCGGAATACGGCCGCACGCAGGACAAGATACCCGTCTGTCTCTTCTGGCTAGGGTCGGTCGAGCCCGAGCGCGTCGCCGAGAGCGAGCGGAGCGGCAAACCGCTGCCCTCGTTGCACTCGAACCTCTACCGCCCGGTGCCCGAGCCGACGATTAAGACCGGCGTGACCGCGATGACATTGGCGGTGCTGGAGTTGCTGGGAAAGTAGGGTCAGCGTGGAGGACGATTATTTCGCATTGTGGCTGTGGCTGCGCTGGGTTCCCCGTCACGAGGGTTCAGTAATCAGTAATCAGTGTTCAGTCACACGCCTCAGCCGCGCGAACCGAATACTGAATACTGAATACTGAACACTGATTACTGCTCGTGTCGGCCGCGCCTCCCCACTCCTCGCGCCTCGCGTTCGCCGCCGTGTTCGCGGGCGCCACGGCCATTGGCTTTGCGCCGCTGTTCGTGCGCCTGAGCGAGGTCGGCCCGAGCATGACCGCGGCGTATCGTGTGCTGCTCGCATTGCCGTTCCTCTGGGTCTGGTGGCGGCTGGAGCAGCGCGGCGCAAATCCCTCCCGCCAGCCGGCCAGCGCGCGGGAATTCGGCGGCCTGGCCATCGCGGGATTGTTCTTCGTCGCCGACCTCGCGCTCTGGCACTGGTCGCTGCACCTCACCACGGTCACCAATTCGACGTTGCTGACGAATCTCGCGCCTGTCTTCGTTACAGTGGCGGCGTGGTGGTTCCTGCACGAACGCCTCACGCCGATGTTTCTGCTCGGGATGACGCTCGCCCTGGCCGGCGCCGTGATGCTTGTCGGGCGAAGCTTGCAGCTTGAGAGGCAGCACCTGTGGGGCGACGTACTGTCGGTCTTCACCGCGCTATTCTACGCGGGCTATTTGTTGAGCGTGAAACTGCTTCGGCGCCGTTACTCGATCGCGACGATCATGGCGTGGTCGGGGCTGGTGTCCGGGCCGGGCTTCGTGCTCGTGGGCTGGTTGTCCGGGGAGAAAATGCTGCCGGCGAGCGCCCACGGATGGCTGATGCTGGCATTGCTGGCGCTGGTTTGCCACGTCGCGGGGCAATGCCTCATTGGCTACGGGCTGGGGCACCTGCCCGCCTCATTTTCGGCGGTGAGTTTGCTATGGCAGCCGGTGGTCGCGGCGGCGCTGGCCTGGGCGGTTTTACGGGAAGGTTTGGGCTTGCTTCAGGTCGCGGGCGGGATTGTCATCCTGTTGGGTATCGCCACGGCCAGCGGGACGTTGGACCGGGCGGGCCGCACCGCCTCCGCGAAGCCCGGTGCGGATTCCGTGTAACTTTCCGCGCGATTTCCTTCTGTAGGAAGTTGGACTAGGAGCGGCTCGTGCGCCGCGCGAGCTGGTCCAAACCGATTACAAACCATGAACCGCAAATCAATCCTTGTTCTCTCCGCAGCCGCCGCTGCAGTGCTGGGCGCGGCGTGCGTCGTTCTCGTGATCCTGCTCAACGTTCAGCGCCAACGTGAGCGGGCCGCCGCCGAAGCGGCTGCCTCGGAAGCCGCCGCCCGCGTTGCCGACGCCGAGCGCCTTCGCGAAGCCGAGCGCGACCGCAGTCGTGTCGCGGAGCAGAACCGGGAGTTGGCTGGCCTTGCGCACAACCTCCGAAATTCCGAAGCCCGGCAAGCCAGCAACGTCGCCGCGCTCGTCAAGCAGATCAAGACCTCGGGCACAAATTCTCCTGACGACGGCACATCCGGCGCCCTCGGAGGCGGCCAGGGCATGGGCGAGATGTTCGAGAAAATGATGAGCGACCCCGCGATGAAGGAGATGATTCGCTCCCAACAAAAGACCATGATGAAGTCGATGTACGGCTCGCTCTTCAAGGAACTGAACCTCCCCGCCGAGCAGCAGAAGAAGCTCACCGAGCTGCTGCTCGACGCGCAAATGTCCAGCGTCGAAAACATGGGCGACTTGTTCAAGAGCGAGGGCGACGCGAGGACGAATGCCATCAACGCCGTCGCCGAAAAGCAAAAGGCGACCCAGGAACAAATCAAGGCGCTGCTCGGCGACGAGAAATACGCGCAATACGAGGACTACCAGAAGACCCTCGGCGACCGGATGGTCCTCAACCAGTTTCAGCAGCAGTCGGCCGGCACCGAAACCGAGCTGCGCGACGACCAGATGCAACGGCTCGTCGCCCTCATCAAGGAAGAGCGGGCCAGGACCCCGCCCATCTTCGACGAAGACCCGGGAAAGACGGCCGAAAACCTGCAGAAAGTTTTCGACACCGAGCTGTTCGACAAACAGATGAAATGGCAGGAAGAACTGAACAAGCGCGTGCTCGGGCGCGCCGGCGGGCTGCTGACGCCCGAGCAACTCAAGGAATATGCCGAGTTCCAGGAGAGCCAGTTCAACATGATGAAGCTCAGCATGAAAATGGCCCGCGAGATGTTCAAAGGGCAGGAAGTCCCAACAAGATTCGGCATCCCCGTGTCGCCGGCGAGGTGAGTCGGGGCGATGGAGATCAGCAGCGGCATCGTTTCGGGCTTGCGGCCAACGACCGCTTCGCTGATAGCCTGTTCGAACACGTAGGCCGGGCGCAACTTGGCACACGCACCAGATCGAAGTGGGGCAGGCGACCGCGCCTG
>CAZZAQ010000309.1:3979-6067 GCA_964652165.1 uncultured Bifidobacterium sp. | reverse complement strand
TGGATGCGTCGACCGTCGAGTCCACGGCGGGCGTGCTGGAGCGGGAGAGTGCGCGGATCACGGCCGATCTCGGTCTTCAGCAGATGCCCCCGGTCACCGTGACCCTCTATCCCGCTTTGTGCAATCCAGGCAGCGGCGATTGCTCGACAGACCTGGCCGTGAGCATGACCGATGTGCCGGACCCGGTGCTGGTGGGCAGCAATCTGACCTACACCATCGTCGTGACCAACGTTTCGCCGCGCATTGCGCCGGCCACCAAGCTGTTCGACACGCTGCCGGCCAACGTGAATGTCATCTCCCTCACTACCACACGCGGCTCGTGCAGCGCCTCGGCCGGTTCAGTGAGTTGCTCGCTTGGCTCTCTTCCAGCCAATGGCAGCGCTACCGTGCGCATCAATGTCCGGCCCAGGGTCGCAGGCATCATTACCAACCTTGCGACGGTCACGAGCATCGCCGCCGAGGTCAATCCGTTTGACAACACCACCGCCGTGCTGACCACGGTTCAGAACCCGATGCCGCTCATTGTGCCCTTCGCGACGTCGCTGGTGGCCGAATCAGGCCCAATCACCGGAGGGCTGGAGCCCGGCGAAACGGTCACGGTTAACTTCTACCTGCGGAACGTCGGCACGCTCAGCACGACGAACCTCATCGCCAAGCTTCTGCCGACCGGGGGAGTCAAGGATCCGAGCGACCAGCAGGATTACGGCGCGCTTGTGCCTTTTGGGGCCGCGGCAGCGCGGCCGTTCGAATTCGAGGCGGTGGGCACCAATGGTGGTGTCGTCACGGCGACCTTCCAGCTCCAGGAAGGTTCGACCAATGTCGGGGCGCCCCTGGGCTTCGTCTCGTTTGCCCTCGGGCTTGGCGGCGCGGGGACACTCGTGAACCAGAGCGTCATCGGCATACCTTTCAGTGGCCCGGCGGCGCTCTATCCTTCATCGGTCCTGGTGTCCGGCCTGGCCGGCGTTGTCAACAACGTCACCGTCACGCTCTCGAACCTGAACCACTCGTTCCCGGCGGACCTCGACGTGTTGCTCGTGTCACCGGGCGGGCAGAAAGTGATACTGATGTCCGACGCGGGCGCCAGCGTCGGAGTCACCAATGCCGTGCTGAAGTTTGACGACGCCGCGCCGGCGCAGCTCCCGCAGGCGGGGCCGATTGTCTCGGGCACGTACCGTCCCACCGATTTCACCGATCTCCCTCCCGCGGATGCGGACATTTTCCCGATCCCTGCTCCCGCCGGACCCTATGCGACCGCCCTGGCGGCTTTCAATGGGCAGACCGCGAACGGCCTGTGGTCACTCTACGTTCTGGACGATTTCGCCGGGGATAACGGCCGCATCGCCGGCGGCTGGCATCTTTCGTTCGCGACGATTGACCCGCTGAACCCGAACGCCGACCTGGCGGTTTCGATCGTCGATTCGCCCGACCCGGTCATGCTCGGCAGCAACGTGACCTACACGGTCACAGTCACCAATGCGGGACCCGAGGTCGCGCTGGGCGTCCTGCTCACGACCACCCTTCCGGCCGGCATGAGCTTCGTCTCGGCGGTCGCGCAACAGGGCTCGTGCTCGAACAACGTCGGCAACGTCCTCTGTGATCTGGGCACCATCCTTCGGAGTAATTCGGTCGCGGTGTCCATTGTGGCGACGGCGACAGGGTTGGGCGCGCAGACGGTCACTGCGCAAGCCGCCGGCAGCGTGATCGACTTCAATCCGGCCAACAACACAGCCGTCGCGTCCACCTTCATCCGCGCGAATGCCGACCTGGCCATCGCAATGGTCACGACGCCGTCCGTCGCGACTGTCAACAATCCGTTGACCTACACGCTCACCGTGAACAACCGCGGCCCGAACCATGCCAATGGCGTCACCGTCACGAACGCTTTGCCGCCAGGCGTGAGCTTCCTCGGCTTCAACGCTTCCCAGGGCATTTGTTCGGAGGCCGGTGGAGTCGTTACCTGCGCGCTTGGCCCCATTCTGAGCGGCGCTCAAGCGGCGGTCGTCGTGGTGGTCACCACGCCCTCCGGCGTCGGGCCGCTGGTCGCGAGCGCCAGTGTTGGCGCGGTTAGTCCGCCCGATCCAAACCCCG
>CAZZAQ010000309.1:0-3969 GCA_964652165.1 uncultured Bifidobacterium sp. | reverse complement strand
CATCAACCCGTCGTTCATCATCGTGCCGGCGATGACTTTCCTCGTCAGTGAAAGCGGCCCCGTCACCGGTGGCATCGATCCGGACGAGACTGTCACGATCAATTTCGAATTGCGCAATGAGGGGACCCAGCCTACCGCGACTCTCGTAGGGACTCTGTTGGTGGGCGGCGGCGTTTTGCCTCAAAGCCCGCCCAAGACCTTCGGCGGCGGCGTCCTTCAGCCCATGGGCGCGGCGGTCGGCGCGACCTTCACGTTCACAGCGGAGGGGACCAATGGCGGGCTGGTCACTGCGACGCTGCAACTGCAGGACGGGCCGTTCGACCTCGGCCGGGTGAGCTTTACTTTCGCGCTCGGCAATGTTGTACGCTACGCCGCGCCCAGCCCACTGGACGTGCCGGAGTTCGGTCCGGTGGGACTCTACCCATCCACGCTTTCCGTGTCCGGCCTTACCGGGATCATCAGCAAGGTGTCTGTGACGCTCTCGAACCTCAGCCACACCTATCCCGACGACCTGGACATTTTGCTCCTTGGCCCTACCAACTATTACGTAATGCTCATGTCCGACGCCGGCGGTGGCAACGGGCTTGCGGACGTCACGCTCACGTTCGACGACACGGCGGCCAACGCGCTGCCGGATCGGTTCGCAATCGTGTCAGGCGCCTATCGCCCGACGGACTACGACAGCGCGGACCTGCTCCCGCCGCCCGCTCCGGCCGATCCGTATCCTTCGATGCTCGACGTGTTCAACGGCATCAATCCGAACGGGACATGGTCGCTGTTCATTTATGACGACACTTTCAGTGATCAGGGCCGGCTCGCCGGTGGATGGTCCCTGGAGATCACCACCGTGGGTGTCATCAATCCCCAGCCCTCGCTGCTTGTCGCCGGGCGGATCAACGCCGCCGGCCGGTTCGAGTTCATGCTCAAGGGCCAGGCCGGTGGCAGGTATCTCATCCAATCCTCCCCTGACATGCGCAGTTGGACGACTATCGGCAACGCCGTGCTCGCGCCGTCCAACACCCTCCTGTTCTCCGATCCGACGCCCGCCGGCTCGACTCCGCGTTTCTATCGCGCATTCCATATCCCGTAGATCGGTGTAGCTGCGACCGTGAGGTCGCGGGCAGTAATCACCTGCGGGCGCCTGCGGGCGGCACCCCGCGACCTCACGGTCGCAGCTACCGGTTTCAGAACACGCACTCCTTCGCCAGCGCCTTCGCCAGCAAGTCGAGGTAATCCTCGCGCGAAATCTCGAATGTGCCGAATTGCTTCAGGTGCGGGGTCGTCCACTGCGTATCCAGCAGCGTGAAGCCTCGCGCCCTCAGCCGCTCCACAAGCGTCACAAGTGCCGCCTTCGAGGCGTCCGCTGCCCGGTGAAACATGCTCTCCCCAAAAAACGCCCCGCGGATGTGGACCCCGTAAAGCCCGCCGGCCAGCTTGCCATCCAGCCGTGTCTCCACGCTGTGCGCCCAGCCTTCGCGATGGAGCTGACAGTAGGCCCGGACAATCCCCTTGGAGATCCACGTCTTCCCGTGGCTCGTCGCGCACGATTGGATGACTCCGTCGAAGTCCTCGTCCACCGTCACGGTGAACCGATTCTTCTTCACCGCCCGCCGCAGGCCGTGCGAGACGTGAAAGCGTTCGTCGAGCGGAATCAGCGAGCGCGGGTCGGGCGAGAACCACCGGATGTCCCCGCGCCCGTTCACGGCCATCGGGAAGAAGCCGCTGGCGTAAGCGGAGAGTAGCTGCTCGGTGGTCAGCACGCGCCGACCTTGGACGCTCGGCGTCCACTTGGCGAGACTCCTCGGTTTGCCGACCGCGCGTTGGGCCAACAAACCGGCGCCGTAATAACGCAGGGCTGCCGTCTCGCCTGCCTTTGCCACGAAGCGGCCAAAGGCCGACGCGCCTCTGCCGCTGGGTCGGCGAGTGTCTGTGTTTCGCGTAGCTGCGACCGTGAGGTCGCGGGACGGAGACGCGGGAAGTTGGGCAGCGTCGCCGGTTTCGTTCCCGCTTGGGGATTCAGCCTGCGACCTCACGGTCGCAGCTACGCCACACAGTTCCCTCAGGACGCCGCCGCCCTCAAAGCGCGGGCCAGTTCCTCGTCCTGCCGCTGAAAGACCGTTCGAAGGTCGATCTTGAACGCGCCGGCCGAAACGTAGCCGATGACCGGTGGAGTTCCTGCACGCAGCCGGGCCGCAAACTCCTCCAGCGCGAGCCGCTGCGGCTGCACGTCGAGCGTGACGGATGGAATCACGGAGCGCGGCAGCGTTCCCCCTCCGATTTGTGCTTTGCCTTCGCCGATGCGCGCTGTCAAGGGCGCCGAGGCGAGCGCCGCCAGGAGACCCTGGGCGCGCTCGCGCAGTCCGTCGTTCGAGGCGCGCAACATTGCCAGAACGGGCACGCTGTCGTGCGCCGTGCCGTCCAGATACAGATCCACCGTGGTTTGCAGCGCGCCGAGGATGAGCTTGTCGCAGCGGAGCGCGCGGAAAAACGGGTCGCGCTTGAGCGCCGCGACCCGCTTCGCCTTGCCCGCGATGATTCCAGCCTGGGGGCCGCCGAGGAGCTTGTCGCCGCTGCAACAGACCAGATCGACGCCGCGCTTGAGCACCTCGGCCGGCGTCGGCTCGTGCTCGAGAGCGGCGAGCGATTCCGTCGCCACCATCGCGCCGCTGCCGAGGTCCTCGACGAACGGAACGCGCTTCTTCCGCGCCAGAGCGGCCAGTTCCTCCGTGGAGGGCGACTCGACGAAGCCGCCCATGAAAAAGTTGCTCCGGTGGACCTTGAGGATCAGCGCCGTCTCCTTGCGTATGGCCTTCGAGTAGTCGGCGGCCGAGGTCTTGTTCGTGGTCCCCACTTCGCGCAGCGTCGCGCCGCTGGCTTCGAGGATTTCCGGCACGCGGAAGCCGCCGCCGATTTGGACCAGTTCGCCGCGCGAGATAACGACTTCGCGCTTTGGCGGCACGGCGAAATGGCGCAACACGAGCACGAGGGCGGCGGCGCAATTGTTCACCACCGTGGCGGCCTCGGCGCCGCAGAGCAGGGCGAGGTTGTACTCAACGTAGCCGGCGCGGCCGCCGCGTTCGCCCCCGCCGAGATCATATTCGAGGTTGTTATAATTCGCCGCCAGGCTGCGGAGCGTCTCCTCGACGGCGGCGCCCAACGGCGAGCGGCCAAGGTTCGTGTGGACGAGGATGCCTGTGCCGTTGATGAGCGGTTGGAGGCGCGAGTGACGAAACGCCACTAGCTTCATCCGCAGCGCGGCGAGCACGGCGTCAAACTCCGGCACGTGCCGGCCCTTGCGAAGCGCGGCGAGTTCCCGCCGGACGATCGCGACAACCACAGGCCGCGGAAGCCCCGTGTCCTGCAGGGCCTGAAGGACCTTTTCGACGGCGGGAATGGCCCGGAGCTGCGACGGCTTCATGCGCGGACTTCGATTCGAGGTTTGGAAGAGCGAACGATGCGCCCGATGACCGCCGCGCAGGGCGTGCGATGCGCCCTCAACAGGTTCAGCACGCTGTTGAGACGCTTCGGAGGGACGCACAGCAGGAGGCCGCCGCTCGTCTGGGCGTCGGCCAGCAGGAGGCGGTGCGCCGAATCGACTCCGTGGAATCGCGTGAAGGCCGAGGCGGCCTCAAGGTTTTGGCGGCTGCCGCCGGGGATGCAGTCGCGTCGGATGAGATCGAACACGTCGCGGGAAATCGCCGGGATCCGCCCCGCGTCCAGTTCCGCGCCAACGCCGCTCGACTTGCACATCGAGCCGAGATGCCCCAGCAGCCCGAAGCCGGTAACGTCCGTGCCCGCGCGGACCAGGCCGCGTTCGGCGAGGTCGGCCCCGGGGATGTTGAGGCGGGCCATGATGGCAATGGTCCGTCGCGCGAGGGCGGGTGGGGTCAGCCCGCGCTTGATGCCGGTGGTGACGATGCCGGTGCCGAGCGGCTTGGTGAGCAGAAGCCAATCGCCGGGGCGCGCTCC
>CAZZAQ010000308.1:3213-6094 GCA_964652165.1 uncultured Bifidobacterium sp. | reverse complement strand
CATCCGACGAAGTCCGAATCCCACTGGCTCACGCGAAAATCCGTTCGTGCCTCGTCGATTCAGAACGCTTTCAATTGACGCTCACGAACAACCTGAGCCTTGATTTCCATCCGCGTGATCCCGAAGTGCTCCGCTACTTGAACGCGGTGGAACACGACCCTGACGGCGGATTCCCGGACGATTTTCTTGATCGCATGGAACGATTTCTCCATGCAGGGAGGCTCGGCGTGCCTCAGTTGGTTGACTTCGCAAACTCCGAACACCCAGCTCGAAGCTCTTAACATCTGCGACAGCAAAAAAACAAAACGCTGTTTTGGAAAACTCCACTACCCGAACGCCGCAGGGTATGATAATCCATTTTATCGTACCGAACAGAGACCGAGAGGAGACTGCATTTTCAAGAGGTTTCGATCCCGAGGATGAACGAGCGACCACCGTCAGACCGATCACTCCCAGCCGCACGCCCACCCCACGAGCGGCTGTTGACGAGAGACGAGTTCCAACGTCTCGCCGACGTGCCGCCGGAGATCGAGTGGTTCGCGAACCTGAAGAACCTGCACACCCGTCGTGCTTACCGAAACGACATCCAGAGCTTCATGAACTTCGTCGGCATCAAGGTGCCCCAAGAGTTTCGGACGGTGACTCGCGCGCACGTCATCGCGTGGCGCAAAACCCTTGAGACTCGTGAGCTGGCACCGGCGACGATTCGCCGCAAGCTCTCGGCTCTCTCTGACTTGTTCGATCACCTCTGCGAGTCAAACGCCATCACGCACAATCCGGTCCACGGTGTGGAGCGTCCCACGGAAGGCGCGAACGAAGGCAAGACGCCGGCCATCTCGGACGACCAGGCCCGCCAACTTCTCGATGCCCCGACAGCCGACACGCTCAAGGGCAAACGCGACCGCGCCATCCTTGCCGTGCTCCTCTACCACGCGCTTCGCCGATCCGAACTGTGCGCGATTCGCGTCAAAGATTACGAAGACCGCCGAGGGATCAAGCATCTCCGGGTTCACGGCAAGCGTGGGAAGATTCGTTACATTCCCGTCCACGCACGAGCGATTGGCTTCATCGAGGAGTATCTGGACGCGGCCGGCCACCGCGCCGACTTGGATGGAGCGCTTTTTCGGCCGATGAAGCCCCCGAACGGCCACAGGGAGAAATCCCTCTCTCCGACTTCGGTCTATCGCAACGTCGTGCTTCACTACGCCAAGCAGATCGGCCTGGCGCTTTCCGGGTTCGGCCCGCACTCGCTTCGTGCAACAGCCGCGACCAACGCTCTGGACCACGGCAGCGACATCGCCAAGGTGCAGGAATGGCTTGGCCACGCGGACATCTCGACCACTCGCCTTTACGACAAGCGCAAGAGCCGCCCCGAAGACAGCCCGACGTTCAAGATGGAGTACTGAAGATTAAGCATCGCCTCTCCTCCTCGGCAACGAAGCGGCGGAAAGGAATATACAGACGCGCATAATTAAAGGGACATCTGAATCTCTAGAAACCTTTTGTTTTAGGCGTTTTGAGATATTTTACATGTCCCTTTTTCAAAGCGCGGGCATATAATGGTGGCGTCTGGCATGGAGATAGATTATACTCTAACTCCTTAAAGCCAAGCACAATCTAAAAAAACAATGCAAACTACCTATCCCTTGAAAATCCAGGCGATGCGTTCGCAGGGAAAGCAGCCCCGATTCTATGTCAGCTTTCCATTGCCCCTAGCCGCAGCGATTGGTCTGGCGGGCGGAGAAACCGTTCAATGGGAACTGCTGGACCGGGGCGAACTGCACCTGGTGCGCCAAGTGTCGCCACCGCCTACGACCCGCCGCCGAGCCGTCAAATACTAATCATAACAGGCCTTTTTGGGCAGACGCCTGGAAATTGTGCCGGGTTACTATCCCACTGGCATCAAGATCACAGCGGATTCCACGACCTTTCCTTCCTTTGGGACAGGCTCTAAATAGAGCGGTTCATGAACGATGAACCTTCACGGCCCGCCTCCGTTTCCAAAACCCACCGCCCGCTCGCAGAGCGCCTGGCGCACCGGCCCGGGTTACGCGCCCGCCTGCACCACATCCTCGACACGCTCGACCAGTCCGTCGCCGACGGCTCCGCCGCCCATGCTGCCGAGGAGCGCGTGATCCAGGAACTCCGCCAGCTCGGCCAGGAAGTCCTCGGCCACTGGGCGCACGAAGCCGACGCCCGCGCCCAGGCGCAAGTGCGCACCCAACATCCCCACGCCAGCCAGCACGGTAAAAAAAGTCCTGAAATGGCAGATCACCTTCGAGTGGATCGCGGTCGAGGAAGTCCAATGGCGGCTGGGCCGGCGCGGCCCCGTGCTGCGCCCCTTCTGCACGCGCGCCGGCATGGCCCCCCGCGGCACCTCGCGCCGGCTCCAACGCGTGCTGGTGGACTTTGGCGCGGAGGAAAGTTTCGCGCGGGCCGTCCAACGCGTGCGCGAACACTACGGCGTGGACGTGGCTTTTGGCCGCCTGCGCCGGCACACGCTGGCCCACGGCGCGCAGATGAGCGCGCGGGCCGTGCCGCCGCCCAAAGCCGCCGCGGCCGTGCTCGTCACGCAGATGGACGGCAGCCTCATCCCCATCGTCACGCCGGCGGCGCACGGCGCGGACCGCAGAAAGGGCAAGCAACTGCACTGGCGCGAAGCCCGCCTGTGCCTGGCCCGCGAAAACGAATCGGCCACCGCCTGCTACGGCGCGACCCTCGGCAGCGTGAGCGTGGCCGGAGCGCTGTGGCGGCAGACCGCCCTGGCCGCCGGCCTGGGCGAGGGCACACGCGTGCATGGGGTGGGCGACGGTGCCGACTGGCTCACCACCCAGTTCCAGGAACAGTTCGGCCCGCAGGGAGACTATCTGGTGGATTTCTA
>CAZZAQ010000308.1:2695-3203 GCA_964652165.1 uncultured Bifidobacterium sp. | reverse complement strand
CCAATACCTGTTGGACTTCTGGCATGTCAGTGATTGCCTCGCCGCGGCGGCGACGGTGATCCAACCCAAGAAAGCCCAGGCCTGGCGGCGACGCCAGCAAGGGCGGCCGCTGGAACACAACAGCAGCGCCGTGCTGCGCGCCATGGCCCCGCACGTGGAACCGCAGACCCAGGAAGCAGCCCCCGTGCGCGCGGCCCGGCGCTACCTGAGCGGGCGTCGGGAGCAACTGGCCTACGCGGGAGCGCGCGCCGTGGGGCTGCCGATTGGATCGGGCGAAGTGGAGAGCGGCCATCGGCACATGATCCAGCATCGCCTCAAACTGGCCGGCTGCTGGTGGAAGGAACCCAACGCCGAGGCGATGCTGGGTCTGCGCGTGGCCCGCGCCAATCAACTCTGGGACTCGTACTGGAATCACCCCAAACCCACCCTCAACTGACCCCCACTTCTGATCGCACCCGGCGAAGACCATTTCGGATCGTTTTCAGAACTCCGTTCTGCCCCGCGCGCG
>CAZZAQ010000308.1:0-2651 GCA_964652165.1 uncultured Bifidobacterium sp. | reverse complement strand
CTGTAGCCCTCTTGCGCTTGTCGCGATAGCGGGCCATAAGTTCCTTTGGGGGTTTCTATGCGCCACTGCAGGGGCGCGCGATTTCGGACACTTGGCGACGGACTTCAAACATCGTCTCGCAACGCTTTGCGTCTGCGTGAACGTCGCGCCTTGCTTCAAGGCGGTCACCGACAGGCCGGTGATGCCGGAACTGCTCGCTGTGATGGTGTTGGATTGGCTGTGCAACTGGTGCAGCCCATCGCTCAGACGCAATCCCAACCGCAACACTTCGCCCACGGGCAAGGTCTTGCCCGATTGCAGCACACGCTGCAGCGTCTTGGCCTGGTATTGCTTGGGATCGAGGCATCGCCCTCCCATCGCATCGTCCCCAAGCTCCATCACGTAGTCGATGGACTCACCCGCGTCATTCTGACCGACGTGCAGGATGTTTAAGAAGCCTCGATGAGATCAGGAGATCGGCTCGAACTTGCGGATGCCGCGCAATTCCCGATCAAACGGACGGCGGTCTTTGAGCCCCAGGCGAGAGAAGAACAATGGAACGAGAACGCGATCCAGTTACACGGAAAGCCAATATGTGCAAGTGCTCTAGTCTCTGTCCCGGGCAAGATCACATAAGGGATTTCCCACCGCGAAATAAGGTGTTCTTCCGCTTGCTGTACGAGCGCTCCAGCCTCAAGCATCGCGCACATGTGAGAGTCGTGACTTAGGCGAAGATGAATCGAAAACCAGAACTCAACAAAAACCAAAACTGAATAATGAAGAAACTACAGATTCGGCGAGCGGATGTTTGGCTGTATGCGTGTTGCGCGTTTGCGGCGTTGACGACGGTGGCAGTGATCGCGGCGCAAGAGAGCACCCGAAGCGCCCGTGCGATGGCAGCACGGGTCATCGGCAGCGTCGAGTACCAGGCGGCGGCGAAGCAACCGTGGCAGCCGGTGAAAGTCGGCATGGTGTTTTCCGAAGGGTTGCGCTGTCGGACGCGCGCTGGTTCGTCGCTCGATCTCGCTCTCACGACGGGAGCGATCGTGCGCTTGAACGAAGAGACGGAGTTCCGGCTGGACAAGTTTGCGTTCAAGGATCAGGGGCTCCCTGCAGCGGGGAAGCCCCGCACCGGGCTCACCCAACTCACGATCGAACGCGGCCAGCTCATCAGCCAGGTGGGCAAACAGTCGTCTTCCACGTTTGAAATCAAGACGCAGATCGGCATTGTCGAAGTGCGCGGTGCAGGGTCCATGATCTGGAGGGTGGAAAACCGAATCTTCGTGCGCTGCTTCCATGACACGGTTCTGCTTCGCAGCGGAAACCTAGAGTACACAATTCGCGCCGGCGAACAGATGGGCGCCGAGTTCGATCCTCAGACCGGCGTGCTCTCCAGGGTTCAGGCAGTCACGCCCGCACCAACGGGCGATTTGCACGGCGTGCAGTACGCGGCGTTCACAGCCGGCACTGCCGCGCTGGCTAGCGCCCTGATAGACAAGGGCGTGGTGGACCTTGACCAGTTACTCCAGATAGTGAGGGCATGGACCGAACCGATGGGCGAAGGTTCAGAGGGGATCAAGGTTAGTGGTCAACCGCTGCCGAAGACGGGTGTGATCGTCGTGGGCAATCCCGCAACGACGATCGAGGTCAGCCCGTCGCGACCGTGATTCGACGGACAGGAATGGGCATGTTGGTTCGCTTCGCCATTGAGGCTTGGAAAACATCCAGCGGCCTTAACAACAAACAACAATCGAATCTATGAACGAACGTCATAACGTGAATTCTATCTGGGTCCGAACTTTAAGAATCGGCTTTGGTCTCGTCGTTTTGTCCATCCCGACGAGAGGACGGGCGCAGGTTGAATTGGAATACGGCGGAGTGAAGGTGCATCCCCATCTCGATTTTTCTGCGACTTACGACGACAACATCTTCATCGCGCCCCGGGGCCAGGAGAAGAGTGACCTTTACTTCACAATCAGCCCGGGGATGCACTTATTGTACGGTAATCAGAAGCGCAACTTCCTCTCGCTGGACTATACGGCGGGCATTCAGCGTTTTACGGAGCACACAAGCGAAGACACACTCAACCACGCGGTGACAGTCAGCGGGCAGGCTTCGCTGGATAAATTCACGCTCAGCCTCACGCACGTCCTGACGGACATTAGGGGCGCAAACATCGAAGTCGGCGAACGCGTGGGGGAGTTCCGCAACGTCACGCAGGGCGCGGCGGAATACCGCCTCAGCCCCAAGACCTCCGTGGGCGTGAATTATCGCCAAGAGTTTCACAATTTCGACGAGAAAACCTTCATTGATTGGCAATCATACGAACCCAGCGGCACTTTTTACTATCACGTCACTCCGAAGACTCATATCCTTGGTCAGTTCGACTACGGCTGGGTGACCGTGGACGGGGGCAGGAACGATGCTCAGTATCAGGAACTGGACATCGGCGTGCGCACGCTGCCTAGCAGCAAACTGGTCGGCACCATCAAGGGCGGCTACCAGCACCGGGAGTTTAGCGGCCCGGCAGATACGATCAACGCATGGGTGGCCTCGGCGACGCTGGAAGCAAACTTCACCGACCGCACATCGGCGGAGTTGAACGCCATCCGAAACATTAGTCCCTCTATCACCGCCACCGATAACAACTACACGCTGACGCGCGTTATGTT
>CAZZAQ010000307.1:4722-6104 GCA_964652165.1 uncultured Bifidobacterium sp. | reverse complement strand
CCCGACCTGGAAATCCTCGACCGCGTCGGAGGCGGCGACAGCTTCGCGTCGGGCTTCATCTACGGCCTGATGACGACCGGCGACCCGCAGCAGGCCGTGGACTACGGCGTCGCCCACGGCGCCTTGGCGATGACCACGCCCGGCGACACTTCAATGGCCGACAAGGGCGAAGTCGAAAAGCTGATGAAAGGCGGCGGGGCGCGGGTGCAGAGGTAGGGCGTATTCCCCGACCGCGGCGCGTGATGGCCTTCACGGCGTCCGCAGGCTGGAAGCATTTCGACTCAGCGAATTGGGAAACCTGCGCTATGACTTTGTCGAAAGCCCCATCGTGAGGACCGGAAGGCGGAAGACCAAGCTTGACCCAACTGCTGCCCGATGCTCTGCTAAAGATCCAATCTCAGTATGGCTGAAAGATTTGCGCCCCTCTCAAATGAGCCGGCGAAGTTCACAAACTCGTTCTCCCTTTCCCGTTGGGTGCTGGCGGCCATGATGGTAGCCGCCGGCTGCGCCGAGGCGGCCACCGTGAGTCCCACCGGCTACACGAATGGATTGGGCACGCAGCCGCCCGCGACGGACTGGGCGACGTTGAGCATCGGGGGCTCAGGCACGGACAACTACGACCCGGATACGGAGGTGAACGCGACCATCACTTCCAGTGACGTCGCGGCGCAAACGGCGTTGGACGCGGGCAATCCACCTGCCGCGAACCCGAACGCGGTCTGGAGTTCCAGCGGGCTTTATCTTCAGACCCGCCCGACGGGGAATCGCGCCACGGTGTTGCTGGGAAAGTTTCTGAACAACACGGGCACCAACGCGACGCAGATCGCGCTCTCCTACACGTTCACCGTCGCAGCGGGGGGCACCACTGAGGACCTCGGCAAAGGGACCCGGGGTTATTTCAGTGTCACCGGAGCGGCGAATAGTTGGACCAACGTCGCCGCATTGAACACCACCGCCTCGGCCAACGGGAGTTCAACCGCAGCCGCGAGCGTATTTCTGAATTGGACGAACGGGGGCGATCTCTTCCTCTTGTGGCTGGATGACAATTCAAGCGGGGGAACCGACTCGGCCAATCAATTTGACAACTTCTCTCTGCGCGTGACGGCGGGCACGCCGACGAATTTCTTTTGCAGCGTGAGCGCGCCGACCAACAACGCGGCAGTGCCAGCGGGCGCCTCGTACTCCGCCGCCGCCATAGGGATCAATGGAACCGGGCCCTACACCGTCGAGTATTTCACGAACAGCGGCGCGGGGAACACGATCTTTGCTTCCGCGGGATCGAGCGGGATCGTACCCTCGACCAGCCCTACTTCTTCCCGATCTACGAGGAGGCGGAGCGGCTGAATCTGCCGATCTGCATCCACACGGGCCCCGGCTGCCCC
>CAZZAQ010000307.1:0-4712 GCA_964652165.1 uncultured Bifidobacterium sp. | reverse complement strand
CGGGATCGAGCGGGACGCCTCCCTACAATGTGAGTCTGGGACCTCTCCCCGTCGGGACCTACGGAATCTACGCCGTGGCGACTGACAGCGCGGTCGCTCCGTTGAGCACCAACTCGGCGACGAACACGTTTTTCGTGGTGGAGCCGATGACGTTTGCGCTGACGGCCCCGCTCGATGGCGCAACCCTAGGCTACACCGCTCCCGTGTCCGCCACGGCCATTGTGTCGGGCGGCACGGCGCCATACAGGGTGCAGTTTTATTTCGACGACGCAGCAAACGGGGCGCCGGTGAATTCGCCTCCGTACGAGCGCAATTTCGGAATCCTCTTCGTCGGCGATCACGCCATCCGGGCCACCGTGACCGATGCGAAGGGGTGGGTCAGCAACTCCTTGGTGAGCACCATTCATATCGAAGGACCGCTCGCCGCGATGCTCACTCCCACGAATGGCTCATCGTTCGCGTACGGAGCGGCCGTGTCGCTCACCGCGAAAGTGGGTGGTGGCACTGCGCCCTACGCCGCCGCGTTTTACGCCAATGGGCAACTGGCCGGATCGCTCAGTTCGCCTCCGTTCACGACGAACCTCGGGGTCTTGCCCGCAGGCAGCTATACCTGCTATGTCCACGCCACGGACAGTTCCCTGCCCACGGCGCAACAGGCCGACTCGGGCACCAACGTCATCACCATCATTCCACCTCCGCTGCGCATCATGCCGCTCGGCGATTCCATCACTCTTGGCTTGTCCGTGGCGGGTGGATATCGCGCGCCACTATACCAGTTGCTCACCAATGCCGGTCGCCAGGTGGATTTCATCGGCACGCAAACCGGCAATAGTGCGCCGTCGCTGCCCGACCCGGACCACGAAGGGTACAGTGGATACACCATCAGGGCCATCGACTCCACTCTCCCGAGCATCTTCAGCGCCAGCGTCGGTCCCGACATCATTCTCCTGCTCCTCGGTGTCAACGACTACAGGGTGAGCGACGACATCGGCAACGCAACGAACCGGCTCGAAGCCCTCATCGTGCGCCTGGCCACGAACTGGCCGAGCGCAAAAATCATCGTGGCCAACCTGCTTCCGGTTTCTGAGCCGTTCAACACGCAAATCCAAACGACGTTCAATCCGCTCCTGCCCGGCCTCTGCGAGCGCCAACGCGCCTTGGGCCGGCAGGTTTATTTCAACGACATGCGCAGCGTCATCCAGCTTGCCGACCTGCCGGACCAGCTTCATCCCAACCAGTTCGGCTACAATAAAATGGCCACGAACTGGCTTGCCGCGATCAACGCGCTGCCCTGCGCGGGTTGCGCGCCCAAATTTACCTTGCACCCGAGGGGCCAGTCCATGATGCCCGGCACGAACGTGAACCTCGTGGCCGCGGCGGTCGGCGCCGGCGATCCCATCCGATATCAGTGGCGCTTCCAGGGGACGGACATCCCGAATGCGACCAACGCGATTTATGGCTTCACCAACGCGTCGATCAGCCATCAGGGCAATTACACCGTGGCCGCGACTGACACTAATGGGACTGCGGTCAGTTCAAACGCGTTTGTTTACTTGAACGTGATTCCGGTATTTGTGCTGAACCCCCGCCCGCAAACGGTGCTGCAAGGCGGTACCGCGACGTTTACGGCGATTGCCACGGGCGCGCCACCCATCGGGTATCGCTGGCAGCGAAGCGGAACGTACATAACAACCAACGACACCGGGGTGTTGGTGCTGACCAATGTGCAAGCCAGTTACACGATTCGAGTGGCGGCGACCAATTTTGCGATCGGGCCGAGTGGCGTGCCGATGACTCCGCCCGCCGGTGTGGCGTTGACGATGCTGCCAGACTTCGATCACGATGGCATGGCCGACGCATGGGAGGCGCAATACGGTTTCGATACGAACAATGCAGCGGATGCCATGCAGGACTTCGATGGCGATGACATGATCAATCGCGACGAATACATTGCCGGAACAAATCCCACCAACGCATCCAGCCTGCTTAAGCTGACGCTGACCACGACCAACGCCGGCGTGCTGGAATTCGTGGCCGAATCGAACATCGCCTACACAGTTCAGTACCGGACGAACCTGACCTTTGCGCCATGGGGCAATCTCACGAACATCACTGCGCAATCGCAGGCGCGCACGGTGCAGTTGAATGTCTCCAATCCACCACCGACGTGGGAGCGATATTACCGCGTGGTGACGCCGCCGGTGCCGTAGGGTCGCACCACACTCCGATCAGTAGAATGATCGATTTATGGCTTCGTAAAGGTTAGTCAGCAAAAGTCTCACTGAACTTCAAAGCTTCTCCCAAATGCACAGGATAATGATTGTAGTTGCTGCGGCATTGGCATGCGCAGCAGTGTTCTTATGGAGTCGCCAGGCTGGGACAAAAGCGGCCCTAACCGCAACGCAGCACCAGTACGAGGACCTTCGATCCCAGCTTGAGGCGCGCGACCAGACTATCATCGAATTGCGCTCGTCCATCGAGCGGTTGCAGCACTCCACCGTTTCGGCGCCACCCACCGAACTCACCACCCGGGCAAATTCCGCCACAAGCACTGAGAACGATCTGGCACGACGACTGGCAGAGTTGACGGTGCTACAGTCCAATACGCTGGCTTTAGTCGAGCGATTGATGGCGCGCGCGGCGGACTTGCAGTCAGCACCGGAGAGTCCCAGACAGAGCGAGGCCGCCGTAACCGCGTTGGAACTTTCGGTGGCGGAGTATCAACAGAAGCTCGAGGAGACCAAGCAGAGAGCAGCAGAGTTAGTTGTGACATTGAACATCCCTGCCGAGGTCTCCACGATGGATGCTTCCAAGGCGCTGGACATCGCGAACTTGAAACCATATTGGCCGTTCTTCGAGGCCAAGCGAGAGCGCGATAGCATGCAGTTGCTGACGGAGCGGCTGCGGATGCGTTTGGCTCAGGAACAGCTCGACGCCAGAATACAGGCAAGGAAGGCAACAGGGCAGTGAAGCCGCGGGGCAGTACGGCTCAAGCCAGCTTCCACGGCTTGCGATACTCCCGAGTGAGCAGCTTGCTGGCTTCCTTGTCACCCACGATGACTTCCTTCGCCGGATCCCACTGGATCTTCCGGCCGACCAGCATGGCGATGAGGCCGAGGTGGCCGGGGATGGCGGAATGATGCGTTCCGTGATTCGTACAGCTTCACTATCCGGAGGTCGGCGGGGACCGCTTTCCACTCCTTCCACTCCGGCTTGGAACCTTCAAAGGCGCCTCCCCGGTCCACCCAGACCCAACCGTCGGCGCCGATCCATTTGGTGCCCGATTTGATATCGGAGTGGCCGCCGGCGATGGTCATGGTGATGTCGTTCGGATACTTCAGTTCGCAGCGGTAGGTGGTCGCGGTGTTCCAAACGGCGTCCTTGGGAGGAAACTCGCCCTTGCCTTCCACTTCGAGCGGGCCACCGCTGCTGTCGAGGTCGAGACCCCAATGGGCGATGTCGCAATGGTGGCCGATCCAGTCGAGCAACTGGCCGCCTCCGAAGTTGTAGTTCCAACGCCAGTTCATGTGAACCCGGCCCTCGATATAGGGCATCATCTGCGACGGGCCGACCCACATGTCGTAATCGAGTTCGGGCGGCGGCTCGCTCACGAAGAGCTTGTCCTTGGTTTTCTTGAAATCGACGTGGCCTTGCGACCCGCCCCCGGGCAGGCCGACTTCGACGTGCTTCACTTTTCCGATCAGCCCGTTGCGAACGATTTCGGCGGCTTTGTGAAAGTTGGCCTCGGAGCGCTGCCACGAGCCGGTCTGCCAGATGCGCTTGTGCTTTTGCACGGCCTTCACGATGGCTTGCTGTTCGGCGATGGTGCGCGCCAGCGGTTTCTCACCGAAGATGTCTTTCTTCGCTTTGCACGCCTCGACGGAGGCGATGGCGTGCCAGTGATCGGGAATCGCGAGCATCACGGCGTCGATGTCCTTTCGGGCGAACATTTCGCGGAAATCCTTGTAGGCTTTGCAATCGGTGTTGCCGTAGTGCTTGTTGACGGCGTCCACCGCCTGCTTCAGCGGGCGCTGGTCGAGGTCGCACGCCGCCACGACCTGGCAATCCTTTTCGGCCATCAACATCCTCGTGTTGTGCGGTCCTTGCATGCCCCAACCGACAATCCCGATGACGATGCGTTCGGACGGCGCGGGGCGGCCCTCGGCGCCCAGCGCGCTGGCCGGAATGAACGAGGGGGCCGCAAGCGCGGCTGCGGTGGTGGTGAGGAAGTGACGACGGGAAATGCGGGCGCGGGACGGAGAAGGGTTCATAACGGACGGAAAATGCCGCGCGCGCCCGCCACGCGCGAGCAGAAAATTCAACGGGATTGGAAGAAAAAGTCGGTTAGCTGACCTCGCCAGGATCGGAGGCCTCGCGCCGAAACTGGCGCTAATGCCCGGACCAATCGGGTCAGGTTGTGCAGGACACCACCGCGGCCTTGACCGGGCCACGAGTAGCGGACTGCTGCTGAGCCGTGTTACCCCGCGCGACGTTTTCCACACCTGTCGCGCCGGCCCTGGCCGCGTAAGGCGTTACTGTCAGCTAACCGTGAAGGAGTATCCCGCACGGGCGGCCGGCGGAGAATTGGGAGTCCTGCGCACGCCGACCCCGGTAACTCCACGATGGGCCGATACGGGGAGTCCCTTAGCCGCCCGTGGAAAAACTCCCATTCCTGTAGGAGCCGACGTGAGGGGGCTAACATTCCTTTGGAA
>CAZZAQ010000306.1:4846-6172 GCA_964652165.1 uncultured Bifidobacterium sp. | reverse complement strand
GATTTCACGGCGAACAATTTGTTCGTCAACACGGTCGCCAATCCGTTCGGCGCCGGCCAGTACGGTTCGCGGGCGGCGTCGGCTATCAACGCGGGCTTCCAGCCGGGCGAGGGGTGGACACCCAACGTCGTCCTGACGTGGAGCGCAGGCTGGCAGACCTACACCGGCTGGCCCTTCGGAAACGACGCGCAGACGGGTTCGGGCAAAGTCGCGCAGTCCGATTTCTTCGAGTCCGGCGGCAGTCCGCTCACGCTGACGTTTACTCCTGACTCCGGATTCGGGGTGCGACTGAAGTCCTTTGCCTTCACGGTCTGGAACGACTCGCCTGTGCTCCCGGTGCAAATCCAGTGGGCCGTCTTCGCAGGATCCATCGCGCCGGAGAACCAGATTGCCAGCGGCCTGTCGGATGCCATCGGGGCAACCGGCGGCGCGCAGACGATTGACACGGGACTGACCGGCGTGCAGAGCAGCGCTCGTTCGGTGATCCTGCGCTGGCAACTGATCTCGGGCGACCCCACCTGGGTCGCCATCAATAATGTCCATTTCACCCAAGGCCCGGCCCGGCAGGCGCCCGTGGTGACCTGGGCGCAGCCTGACGCGATCCTCCAAGGCACCGCCCTCTCGGCCAGCCAGCTCAACGCGATGGCGGACGTGCCGGGCGCTTTCGTTTACACGCCGGCGGAGGGGACGGTGTTGCCGGTGGGCACCCACACGCTCACGGCCGATTTCACGCCGGCAGATACGAATTCGTATGAAAACGCGAGTATCACAACCACGCTGCTGGTCAAGTTTGACGACGTGCCGGACCTCTCCATTGACCCGCCGCTCAAGATTGGCACCAACGATCCGCTGACGGTGGCGCTGTTCAAGCCTGTCAGCAATGTGCGAGGCAGCTTTTCCATCTCGCCCCCCGCCGGCACGTTGCTGCCGGAAGGCGTCCACACCATCACACTGACCTTTACGCCGGAGAACCCGGCCTTCATAACCGTAAGCACGAATGTCCTGCTGACGGTCGTGCCTGTAGTGCCCGAAGGAACCATCTGGACGTTTGCCGATCCGGCCAATCGGCTTCGCCCCGTATGCGGCGATGACGTGCTGACGTTTTACGATCCCAACCAGACCGGATGGCCGGCGTCGAAGATCGCCTTCGGCAGCGCCTCGTCATTCGGCCTGCCGCTGCCCGCCGGCGGCGACCCACAGGTGATGCGCTTCAGTCACTCGAACGCCACGGAGGGATTGAAGCTGGATTTCAACGACCCGGCCAACGGCGTGTACGCGTTCAACGGGTGGGTTGCCAATTACACGCTCGTGTTCGACTTGTTGTAT
>CAZZAQ010000306.1:0-4836 GCA_964652165.1 uncultured Bifidobacterium sp. | reverse complement strand
GAGCAGTGGCGCGGTTCGCCCGCTTTACAACTCCAACCTGCAAAATGCCAATGCCGCCGAGGCGCTCATCAGTGCGACCTCGCCCGCCGCGGTACAGGCCGTCGGCATGAGCTACGGGGAGATCCGCGCCAACACGTGGCATCGCGTGACGCTGGTCGTGCGCTCGGCGCCGGCGGAGGGCCAACTGCACATTTACATCGACGGCACCTTCATCGGCGCCATCGGCTCCAACGACAATCTCATCAGTGTCGCCCATGCGCTGGAGGATTACTTCTATCTGCTTACCGACAGCAACGGCAACGGCGGCGCCGGTTACCTGAGCGGCCTGCGGTTCATCGGACGCAACCTCGACTATTTCGAGGTGAAGGCGCTAGGGGGCGTTCATGCGGACGGCCCGCACATCGCCGGCCCGCCGGCGTCCAAGCCGCCGTTCCAGCCGTTGCGCGACGTGGTGATCATCGGCCATCGTGGCAATGGAGGTTTTGCGCCCGAAGACACGCTGCCGTCCTACCTCAGTTGCTTTGCGCAGGGCGGCGACGTGGTGGAGATGGACATTCGCCGCACCGCCGACAACCGCGTGGTGGTGATGCACGACAGCACGGTGGACCGCACGACCGACGGCACCGGCAGCGTCTCGAGCATGACACTGGCGCAGATGCAGGCGCTGGACGCCGGCTCCTGGTTCAGCCCGCTGTTCGCGGGCACGCCGCCACCCTCGTTGCGCGACGTCATGGCGGCGGTCAAGGATGCTTACCCCCAGGCCATTCTCTATCTCGACTGCAAAGTGAACGGGCTGGCGCCGCTCATCCAGGCCGATTGTGCCGCGACCGGCTTTTCCCCCGAACGGCTTTGGATCTGGATTTACGAGCAGACCTCGGAAGCGGCCGCCTACCGCGCCGTTTTTCCGAACGCCAAGATCATCTGGGGCGAGAACAACTGGGCCAACCGGGCCAGCATCTACGAGTGGCCATCGCTCAACGACAACCGGCGCGCGCGAGTCGCCAGCGAAATGAAAGAGCGCGGCGTGTACGGCTTCGACTTCGGCGACAACGAAGCGTTGAACCTCAACCCCTCGACCCTCCAGGAATTGCGCGCGAGCGGGTTCTTCGTCTCGCTCTACTCCACGCTGCACCCCGCCTCGATGACGCGCGCCATCGAGAACATCGGCATCGACGGCATGGAAACGGATTTCCCCGGTGTGCTGCGCGAACTCATGCCGGAATACCGCGTCACCACCAGCGCCAGCGGCGTCTCCTCCACCGCCGCGAACGTCACCTGGACGCGATTTCCAGGAGGCGCGTCGCCCGTCAGCGAAATTCGCTTGCGCGCCAAGCCCAAGGCGGCGCCCGTCTGGACGACCCTGGCCACCGGCCTCCCGAACCGCGCTCGCTCGCTGTTGGCGACCGGACTGGTGGAGAGCACGGTGTATGAATTCCAACCTATCAGCTATCGACACGGGGAACCGGCGGTGTTTGGCAGCGTGGCGGAAGCCCGGACGCTGGATACCCGACGCAACTTCGCCTCGGCTTACTCCGATTGGCAGGCGGCCCATCCCTCCGTGGGCCCTGCCACGGCCGACCATGATGACGACGGTTTGGCCAACCTTGTAGAATACGCGTTGGACCTGGATCCGCTGGCCGCCTCCTCGCCACCCGGCCCCGCTGTTGTGCTGCAAAACGGCCAGTTCAGTTTCCGCTACGAGCGCCGCGCCAACGCCTATGTCCGCTGGACCTACGAGAGTTCCGTGAATCTTTCACAATGGATCCCGTTGCTCGACCTGGCTGACTACACGGAAAACGTTTTCCCGGTTGAATCCGGCATGGAACTGGTCGAAGTGACTCTGGTCGCGCCCGCCACCGCTCCCCACGGGTTCGTCCGCTTGAGCGCCCAGCCCCTGCCGTGACGACCATTTCAAGGCTCAAACACCCGTCCCCGGTAATACTTCGGAGGGCCATTCGTGATGACATCAGGCACGACCCCGGTTCCGTTCGTCGCCGACAAGAACGGCCGGTTTTGGGGCACGTTCAAGTATTGCCACGCCGCCGGATTGAGAAGGTTGGTTGTCCACTGGATCTCGACGCCGCGATTGACGAGTCGCGGGTAAAACGTTTCCACCATGTCGCCCGCGCGTTGGATGCTGATTGCCCATGCGTCGGCGCCATTATTTGGATTAGTGCCGGTGAGGTACTCCTCGTAGTTGGTCGCCCCGTCCCCGTCCGGATCCATGCTCGACTGGCCGGTGGGCGCGTTGGTCGCGCCGAACTGGCTGACCTGCCACTCCGCGAAGGTCTGGAGGCTCGGGAGTTCCTCTGTGATCCAGCGGCTGATGAGGGCCACCGCCTGGGTGTCCACGAGGCTCGTTTCCAGCGGCGGCATCTGGCCGGCGCCCCGAGTCGAAATGCGCGTCAACAGCATCGAATTCGACAACGAGCCGGGCACAACGACGCGGTTGCTCGGATCGCCGCCGGAGTTGTTCAACACGCCGTTGATCAGCCGCGTGCCCGAAGCGGTCGTCGTCCCCAGCAAAGGCGTGTAGATCCGCGTGTCAAAGCTGTTTCCTCCCGGTCCGAACTGCTGGTGGCATCCGACACAATTGGCCGCCAGCCAGGATCGCACTCGTTGTTCGACACTCACCGATTCATCGGTCAGTGAGGCCAGCCAGCGCACTCCGTGCAGGTTCGAGACCGCCGCCGAGAAATAACCCGCGTTGGCCATCGCGCGGAGCTGGTTGTCCACGATGCCCGAATAATTGAAGTCGCGGTTCAACTGAGGTGAGTTGAAGGCGAGCGCGAAGCCGCCCGCGATTTGGGGCGTGTGGCAAATCAGGCACTCCGAGCGGCCCGGGTAGTGCCAGATCTGCGTGTGCAGATTGCCCCCGTCGTTCACGACAAACGTCTCATCCAT
This sequence comes from uncultured Bifidobacterium sp., assembly GCA_964652165.1. Classification (GTDB taxonomy): domain Bacteria; phylum Verrucomicrobiota; class Verrucomicrobiia; order Limisphaerales; family JADJPG01; genus DASTLJ01. Next base: position 1,932 of record CAZZAQ010000306.1, on the reverse strand, counting down.
GCCGCTGTCCGGCACCAGCGTCGCGTTGGACGGCGAGCCGCCCCATCGGTAAGTGAGGCCATAGATGCTCGCGCCGGTATCGCGGACGAGCAGTCTCGTCTCCAGTCGCTGGCGCGACTCGGGCAGGCCGTTGGTCAACTCCAGATCGAAATGCTGTATCCAGACGCTGCCCGTGGGGAAGGTCCAATTGTTGGTCGCCCGAAACGTGATCGCCCGGGCTGGCGGGAAGTAGAACCATCGGGATTTGATCGCATGGTCCGACCAGTAAGGCAAATTGACATCGTACGGCACGATCCCATCGTGGGACGTGAGGGTGGTGAGGTTGGTGAAGGTGCCGGTTTGCGCCAGCGTCGCCGGGAACGGTGTGCCCGAAATCGCGGTGTAAATGATCCGCTGGATCACGCCGGCAGTCACGTCCGCGTACAGCACATCGCCATTGGACGGATCGATGCCGAACGCGGCCACGCCGGCGTCGACAAGGATGCGGGCGAAGGGAACGTTGGTCGTGACGGAGCCGTCGTAGCGCAAGGACCAAATGTTTCCGCTGCCGTAGTCGCCGAACACGTAGGCGCCGGTCAACTGAGGAATCCGGGTTCCGCGATAGACCACGCCGCCGGTGACGGAGAAACCGACGTTGGTGGCGCCCGACGGCGTGCGCGGATAATCCAGGATCGGCGGGATGGCACTGAAACCGGCGGGTGGCGCGCCCGAGCCGGGGCGCTGGATGTAGCCTTCGCGATAGTTCCAGCCGTAGTTGCCGCCTTTGACGATGACATCCACTTCCTCGCGCGCGCCCTGGCCGACGTCGCCGACGTAGAGCAGACCCGTGAGTTCGTCAAACGAAAAGCGCCACGGGTTGCGCAGGCCCACCGCCCAAAACTCCGTCCGCACGTTGCCGGCGAGCGGAATGCCGTTGAAGGAAGTCGCGCCGACGAACGGGTTGTCCGGTGGCACGGCGTAGTTGACGGGAGCCGCAATGGCCGCGTGCGGCGTTGGCGCGAGGCTTCCCGGTTTCTTATCGACGTCGAGGCGCATGATGGCGGAGAAGAAATCCTTGTCGATCCGCTGGCTGTTGGCGCCGGTGTCGTTGGCGTCGCCTTCATCGCCGAGCGAAACGTACAGATAACCGTCCGGCCCGAAGTGCAGATCGCCGGCGTTGTGATTGCTGAAATCATCGGGCTGGCTGATCAACACCACTTCCGAAGTCGTCAATCCCTGGTTCGGATTGCTTGCGGAGATTTCAAAACGCGAGAGCTGATCGCGTCGCGTGCCGGTCGTGACGTAGAAAACGAAGAAGTAGCGGTTCGTCAGATAGCCCGGATGAAAGGCCAATCCCAGCAGCCCCTGTTCTCCGCTGAACGTCAAGCGGGTGCTGATGTCCATGAACACCGTGCGGGTCGGGCTGGCCAGGTTGGTGATCACAACGATCCGGCCAATTTGTTCGACGATGAAAAGCCGGTTCGTATCGCCGGGAGCGGAAACAATCGCCACGGGCGCCGTGAAGGTCATGTTGCCAAATGCGCTGGCGTTCGAGTAGCCCAGCACGGGTGGAGTGGGCGGCAGATTCAACGTCGGCACGCTCACCCGGTTGCTCAGTCCGAACGGCTGGGCCATCGCACCCGCCGCAAGAAAACAAAAAGCCAGCCCGATTGCACGCCGTGGAAATTTCATGCTGGTCATGATCCGCTAAAATCGCGGCCCTGTCAAAGCCCGAACACGATGACCTGATAATGGACGGAAGTCGCAATGGCCGCGAGAAGGCACAAAAGGCACAACAGGCGAACAGCCATCCTCTCATTAGCACCCGGCTTCAGCCGGGTGTGTTCGAGGGACCTGGACAAAAACCGTTTCAACGGTTTTCGTGCCCCCGGCAAGAAGGAAGCCGTTAAAACGGCTTGCCCCGCGCCTGCCCGAATCACCGGGCTGAAGCCC
>CAZZAQ010000305.1:309-6186 GCA_964652165.1 uncultured Bifidobacterium sp. | reverse complement strand
GGAATCTGGTTGAGCAGGTCGAGCTTGAACTTGCTGGCGTTGCCCGGCCGCTCGGTCAGCCCGCCGAGCCGGCCGCTCTGCGCATCCGCGATGGCCTGTTCGCGCGTGACGATGATTTTCTCGAAGACGTTGTTGGCCTTGATCTCCTTCTTCATCTCCGCCTCGATTTTCTCGAAGTCCTCGGGCGCGATGCGGTGCTGGAGCTCCACGTCGTAGTAGAAGCCGTTCTCGACCGGCGGCCCGTAGGCGAACTGGGCGTCCGGCCACAGTCGCAGGATGGCCGTGGCCATCACGTGCGCGCACGAGTGGCGGAGGCGCTCCAGCTCGGTCATCTTGCGCTCGGGGTTCGGCTGCGGCTGCTGGTTTTCGTCGGGCATAACATTTCGTCCGTGGAGTGTATTCCAGGGGCGACCAGGAAAGCCAGCCCTGGCTCGCCAGAGCGCATGTGCGGGGCGCATCTCGACACTGTTGGGGCCGCCACGCCCGTCTACTCCCTCTCCTCCCTCGGAGGGAGGAGAGGGCCGGGGAGAGGAGGGCCGTTAGGATTGGGAATTCCCCTCTCCCCAGCCCTCTCCCCGCTCCTCCGTCGCGGGGAGAGGGAGTTCCAAGCCCCAACGATGTCCGAATGCGCCTGGAAACACTTCGCCCGAATTTTCGGTGATGAAATTTTCGCGCGAGCCGTCCAACATGCGCCCGAAATGGAACCGAAGAACATTTGGCGGCTCCGAGCCGCCGCGGCGCTGTGGCTGGCGGTCCTTGTCGCCGCGCTGACTCCCAATGCGCACACGGCGGACGGGACGCCAGTCCCGGCGCCGGTCATTTCACCGCGTGGCGGCGTGTTCACCAATGCGACGCTCGTGATCAGCATCACCGGCGCGACGAGCGAGGTCCGCTTCACGCTCGACGGCACGACGCCCGCCACCAACTCTCCGCTCTACAGCGGCGCGTTGACGCTCTCGAACTCGTCCTGTCTTCTAGCGCGCGCGTTCGCCACGAGCGCGCCGCCGGGCGAGGTGGCGGCGGAGACGTTCACGCTTCTGGAGACGAACTTCGCCGACTTCACCTCGACGCTGCCGCTGGTCATCGTTCAAACCTTCGGCCAGCCGATCGCGGCGAACAGCAACCGCCTCGCCTCGCTGCGCATCGTCGATGTCGCGACGAACGGACAGGCCAGCTTGCGCGGGCCGGGCCATTTCGACGGCCGGGCGGCGATCCGGCAACGCGGCTACACGTCGCTCCGCTACCCCAAAATCTCGCTGGCCGTCGAGACGCTCGACGCGGCGGGCCGCGAACTGGACGCCGGCTTGCTCGGCATGCCGAAGGATTCGGACTGGGTGCTCTACGCGCCCTACCCGGACAAGTCGCTCATCCGCGACGCGCTTGCCTACGAGATTTCCAACCAGATGGGGCGCTACGCCGCCCGCACGCGGTTCGTCGAGGTGTTTCTCGACCAGGGCACCAACCGGCTGTCTCTGGCTCATTACGCGGGCGTTTATGTTTTGGAAGAAAAAGTGAAACGCAGCGAACACCGCGTCGCCCTCCACAAGCTCAGAACGAACGATCTCGCCGAACCGGAGATCACCGGCGGCTACATTTTCAAGAAGGACCATCTCGGCAAGGTGGATAATGATCCGGCGCCGCCGCCTCCGGCGCCAAACATGGACAAGCTCGGACGGATTGGCTATCCCACCGGCCCTGGCGGATTTCCCGCCGATCCGTCGGGGTTCCTCCCTCCACGCGAGGACATCCTCACGATCACCAACATCACCAGCATCACGAACATCGTGCCGGTGACGAACGTCGTCGCGCTGACCAATCTCACTCCCCTCACCAACATCGTTGCCGCGACCAGCGTCGCCACGGTCACGAACGTCACCTGGCTGACCAACGCGCTGCCTTCCACCAACTACACGACCCACCATCACGTCCACGTCGTGACCAACCTCGCCTCGGTGACCAATTTCGCCACGGTCACCAACATAGCCAGCGTGCCCAACCTGGCGCCCTTTACCGGTGTGGCCACGTTCACCAACGTCGTGGCCTTCACCAACGTCGCCACGTTCACGAACATTGCCGCCGTGACCAACAGCACCGTCGTCACGAACGCGCTGGTGACGGCGGTGGTGATGGCCATCACGAACCTCACGTCCGTCACCAATGCCGCCGCGCTGACGAACACCACGATGGCCACCAATGTCGTCCTGACCTACAGCCCGGCCGTGGCGACGAACATCACCTGCCTGACCAACTTCGTTACCCTCACCAATTCCCTCGCCACCCTGGCCGCACGCGCCGAGGCGATGGCCGCAACGAACGTCGTCGCCGCCACGACGAACACGAACGCCGCGCCGGCCAAGCCGACCGTTTTCGCGCGGCTCGTCGAGTCCGCCCAGGGGTTCATCAGCCGCCAGAGCAACGTGTTCTTCTACGTCGAGCCGAAAGCGGAGCGCATCACTCCGGCGCAGCGGGCCTGGTTGAGCAATTACGTGAACCGTTTCGAGCAGGCGCTCTATGGTCCCGACTTCCGAAATCCGACCAACGGCTATGCGGCGTTCATCGACCCCGATTCGTTCATCGACCAGCATGTGATCGTGGAGGCGACCAAGAACATCGACGGTTTCCGCTTCAGCACGTTTTTCGCGAAGGACCGGGGCGGGCAGTTGAAGATGGGGCCGATCTGGGACTGGAACCTCAGCTTCGGCAACGCCAGGGGCAAGCAGGGCGAAGACTTCGAGCACTGGTACTGGCCGCAGCTCGACGACAAACAGTATTCGTGGTTCCGCCGGTTGTTCGAGGATCCGGATTTCAGCCAGCGCTACGTGGATCGCTGGGCCGGGTTGCGCACAAACGCCTTTGCGACATCGAACCTGTGGTCCCGCATCGATGCGATGGCGGCTGCGCTCAAGGAACCCGCCGCGCGCAACTTCGCGCGATGGCCGATTCTCGAAACCAACGTCGCGACGGAACTCGTCGTCGGCAAAACTTACGAGGACCAGATCGTCTATCTGAAAATGTGGGCGTCCAATCGCCTCGCCTGGGTCAACGCGCAATTCGTTCCGCCGCCAAAATTGCAACCGGCTGAGACTGAAGTGGCGGCCGGCTCCACCGTGGCGCTGACCTCGGCGGTGGGGCGCATCTATTTCACGCTCGACGGCACCGATCCCCGGCTGGCTGGCGGCGGGCGCTCGCCTGCCGCGCGCACCAATCTCGCTCTGCTCCTTGTCACCAACGACCTTCAGATTTTCGCGCGCGTCCAACAAGACCAGCGCTGGAGTTGTCCCCTGCGAGCGCGAGTCGTCGTGCGTTCCCGCCCGGCGGGTTCGGTTGAAGTTCATTCGCAGACGACCCATGCGACGGCCGCAGCCGCGGGAGTGTTTCCGGCGGCGCTGGCGGAATCGAACGCGGCCGACGACCTGTTCACCAACCAGACCATCCGGCATCTGCGGCTCGACGTGCCCCCGGCGGCGATGGACATCCTCCGCGGCCATGCCTTTCGCGCGGAGGCGCCCCGCGCCGAGAAGCCGGAAGTCCTCTGCACCGTTCACGAAGGCGCCAGCGTGTGGACCAACGTGGCGCTGCACCTCAAGGGGAGCCTCGGCAGTTTCCGTCCAGTGGATGCGAAGCCGGCTTTCACGCTCAACTTTTCCAAGCGCGCCGCGCCGCAGCGATTTCACGGTCTGGAAAAAGTTTCCCTCAACAATTCCGCCCAGGACCCCACGCGCCTGAGCGAGAAACTTTGCCGCGAACTTTACACGCGCGGCGGCGTGCCGGTGCCGCGCGCCGGCTACATCACGGCGGAACTCAACGGCCGGCCGCTCGGCGTCTTCGTTCTGCTCGAAGGCTGGGACCGGCAGTTCGCGCGGCGGCATTTTCCCGATGACCGAGGGCCGCTCTACGAAGGCCCGTTCCTGACGGACATCGATCAGCCCGCGATGCTGGCGTTCGGCAAGCCCGCGGACAACGGCCTGAACCTCACCTCACTGGTCGCGGCGGCGCGGGAACCGGACCCCGCGAAGCGCCGCGCCCGGCTGGACTCGATGCTCGACCTGGATCGCTTCACCCGCCATCTCGCGCTGGACATGCTCGTCTGGAACGGCGACGGCTACGCCCTGCACGTAAACAACTATCGAATCTTTCATGACCGCAGCCAGGAACGCTTCGTTTTCCTGCCGCACGGAATGGACCAGACGGCTTTCCTCACCGACGTGCCGTTGCTCGCGAGTGGAGACGGCCTCGTCGCCACCGCCGTGCTGTCACTTCCTGAATGTCGCCGGCAGGTGCTCGACCGCATCCGGGAATTTCGCCGCACCTTTTTTCAACCTGAAGCCATCGACCGGCGCGCACAGGAAATCACCGCTTCACTCACGGCCGTGATGGCTCGCGAGACCAACGCCCCCGACGCCATGACGCCCGCCGCTCACGCCCAAGCCGCCCGCGACCTGGTGCAACGCATGAGCGAGCGCCTCGCCTCCATCGACCAGCAACTCGCGGGCATCACCAACCTCGCCACGCTGCGCACCGGCCAGAGTCTCGCCCTCAACGGCTGGACGAACCGGGCCATCGCGGGCGCGCCGGTCTTTCTCCCGGCCTACGACACCGCGTCGCTCGGCGTGCGCACCGCCGCCGACACCAGCGGCGCGTGGGTCACCCTGCTGTGGCTCGAAGAGGGACGCTATCGCCTGCAAGGCCGCGCCCGCGGCGTCCCCGCAGCCCCCGGCGGCACCAACCAGATCACCGCCGGCCTGCGCGTCCGCAGTTCGCGGAAACGCTCGCTGGGACTCGACTGGGGATGGGACTCGCGCCGCCGGGCCAATTACCGTCCGGGCGGCGAGGCCGGCAATCTGGCCTCCCAGCCGCTGCCGTCCACCGCCGGCACCAACTGGACCGACCTCGCCTGCGAGATCGATCTGCGCCAACCCGCCGCCGATCTGGAAATCTTCTGCGAAGCCTCAGGCGCCGGCGAAGCGTGGTTCGATCTCCCTTCCCTGAAGCTAACCCGGCTCACCGATCCGGGCCGGTGAGATGACTCGCCATCTGCCAAGTCGCTCCCTCCATGCAATCCTGCCGGCCGGCGCTTCGCCGCAGTGTTCCCGATGCAGGAAATCGGCTCGCCTTCGGGAATCTGGTTGAGCAGGTCGAGCTTGAACTTGCTGGCGTTGCCCGGCCGCTCGGCCAGTCCGCCGAGGCGGCCGCTCTGCGCGTCGGCGATGGCCTGTTCGCGCGTGACGACGATTCTCTCGAAGACGTTGTTGGCCTTAATCTCCTTTTTCATCTCCGCCTCGATTTTCTCGAAGTCCTCGGGCGCGATGCGGTGCGAAAGCTCCACGTCGTAGTAAAACCCATTCTCGACCGGCGGCCCATAGGCGAACTGGGCCTCGGGCCACAGCCGCAGGATGGCCGTGGCCATGCCGTGGGCGCACGAGTGGCGGAGGCGCTCCAGTTCGGTCATCTTCGCGCGGTCATCGAGGGTTTTGCGCTCGGGGTTGGGTTGCGGTGGCTGTTGGTTTTCGTCGGGCATAAATCAAGAGCCAGAACTTACAGAATTAGCACAATTAAGAAAGAATTCTGTGGATTTCAGCTAAATCCAAGCTTCCTCCGCGCCTCTGAGTCTCTGCGTTTGTTCCAGCCTCCGGTTTCAATGGTAGTAGAACGGATACCAGGTTGAAATGGGAAGTTTCACGCCATTGCTTTTGTAGACGACTTTGGCGACCTCGCCGTGTGTAAAAAACTGAGCCCATGTAAAAGCGCCCGAGTAATTGTCCGAGCTCGGCGGGTCTTGTTTCAGCGTGAAATTCCCAATCAATGCTTCCTTGCGGTCATCGCCCAGCCGAAAAATCTGGCAAGTGACGTTGGTCCTTTGCCAGTTATGCGCCGCGA
>CAZZAQ010000305.1:0-299 GCA_964652165.1 uncultured Bifidobacterium sp. | reverse complement strand
AATTAGAATTTCGTTTTCCAGCCTTGGTTGTTCCACCTCCAGCCGCACCGTTCCCACTTCTGCGATGGAAACCCGCCTGAAGCGGTTGGTTGCGCCAGGAGCTGCCAGCGCGGGAATCGCAGCCATGCAAAGTAACAAAACGCAGGCAGTTTTCATATTCCTCCTTTCCAATCAGCCGGCGTGCGGCCCGTAAGCGAACTGGGCCTCGGGCCACAGCCGCAGGATGGCGGTGGGCATCCAGAGCGCGCACGAGTGGCGGAGGCGCTCCAGTTCGGTCATCTTCGCGCGGTCATCGAGGG
>CAZZAQ010000304.1:3318-6195 GCA_964652165.1 uncultured Bifidobacterium sp. | reverse complement strand
AGGCGGCGAGGAGAAGGTTGTTGGCGGCCGTTTCGACGTCGGACACGGTGAAATTGACGACCAGGTTCGTGTCTTCGAGCATCGTTTGCGAGGCGATGGCGGAAAGGATTGGGAGATCGTTCTGGGGCAGGACGTGAATGACAAACGTCCGAACGACCGTGCGATTGGAGGCCGCGCCGTCGTCGAGGGTCACGGTGATGGTGGCGTCGCCACTGGCGTTGGGCGCGGGTGTGAAGCGGAGCACGCCGGTGGTGTTCCCATTGGTATAGCCGACGGCCGGGTTGGGCACCACCGAGGGTGCGCTGGACACGGCGGAGAAAGTGACGGTTTGCGGTTCGTTCGCTGGGCCGCCGCTGATGCCGGTGAGCAGGACAGCCTGTTGCGGGGCGTCTTCGTTCACCGTTACGTTCGGGATGACCGCGAGCGTGGGCGGATCGTTGACCGAAGCGACCGTGAGGAGAAAATTCGTGCTGACGGAACCGTTCTCCGCGTCGGTCACGCTGAGCATAATCGTTGTCGTGCCGGATTGGTTGGCGGCGGGTGTGATCGCGACGATGCGGGTCGCACCGTTGTTGGTCACCTGCAAATTCGAATTGGGCACCACGCCCTGGTTGGACGAGGTGGCGATGACAATCAAGCTGCCCGCGGCCGTTTCGATGTCGCCCACGGTCACGGTCACGTTCGTCGGCGAATCCTCGTTGATCGTTCGATCGGCCACGGAAGAGATCGTCGGCAAATCGTTTACGGGGCTCACCGTCAGCACGAACGTGTCGCTGTTCGTCGCCTGTCCGTCGCTCACCAGCACCGTGATGGTGCAGGCGCCGAACGCATTGGGCGCCGGCGTCACGGTCACCGCGCGACTGGCGCCGGTGCCGCTGAAGCTGATGCCGCCGTTGGGAACGAGGTTCGTGTCCGACGACGAACCGAACAACGACAGCGCGGTGGCCAGGCTTTCAACGTCCCCGACCGTGAAGGAGATGGGCCCGGTTGTAGAATCCTCGCTAATGGTGCGATTGGTGATGTCCGAAATGGTGGGCGAGTCGTTCACGGCGGTGATGTTCACGTCGAAGGCGCGCACCGTGACGTTGTTGGACGAGCCGTCGTCCATCACCGTCACGGTGATGGTCGCCACCCCGTTGGAGTTGGGCATGGACGTGAACGTGAGCAAGCCGGTGCTGCTCCCGCTGTTGTAGGCAACTCCCGGACTCGGGATGAACGAAGGATTGCTCGACGACGCAGTCACGAACACGCCCTGGAACTCGTTCGGAGCGCCGGAACTGAGGCCGGTCAATGCCACCGAGACCGGGCCGGCATCTTCGTTGGTGGTGACCGGGCTAATCGGGTTAATCCCAGGCGGATCGTTCACGGGATTGACGGTGAACTGGAACGTGGTAGTGGCCATCGCGCCGTTGGTGTCCCGGACCGTCAGCGTAACGTTCGCGACACCGAACTGGTTGGTGGCCGGCAAGAGAGTGACGGTTCGATTCGTTCCAGCGACCGTAAAAGAAAAGTTGTTGGTCGGAGTCAGCGCCAGGTCGGTGGACGAGGCCGTCACGACCAGGTTGCTGCCTGGCGTCTCAATGTCAAAGACAGTGAACGCAATCGGGCCGGTGCTCGTGTCTTCGAGCACGCTGCGGTTGGTGAAGATGGAAATCGTGGGTGGATCATTTACTTCCTGGACGGTCAGAACGAACGAGTCGACCGTCGAGTTCGTGCCGTCGTTCACCGTCAAGCTGATGTTGGCCGTGCCGGACTGGTTTGTCGCCGAGGTGATGGTCAACGTGCGGGCAGACCCGCCGCCAGGGGCGAAAATGAGGTTGCCGTTGGGCACGAGCGTCGGATTGGACGAGGCGGCCGAGACCGTGAGGGCCGAGGCCGGCGTTTCAATGTCGCTGATCATCACCACGATGTTGGTCGGGGTGTCCTCCAGAATCGTGAAATTGGGCGTGTCGTTGATCGTCGGCTGGTCGTTGATGGGGTTGACGGTCAACTGGAAGCTGTTCGTCGCCGTGGCGCCAAGCGCGTCTGTGACGATACGGGTGATCGTGGCAATACCGCTCGCGTTCGGCGCGGGAATCACTGTGATCGTGCGGTTCGCATCGTTGCCGCCAAAGACGATGTTCGCATTTGGCACGAGGGCTGGATTCGAACAGAAACCCGTCAGCACGAGGCTCGCGGCGGGTGTCTCGAAGTCACCCACCAGGAACGGGATATTGGAGAGCACGGTGTCTTCGTCGATCTGCCGGTCGGAGATGAAGCCCATCGTCGGCGACGCGTTGGCCAGGGTCAGGGTGACGTTGGTGTTGTTCGTGGGGACCGGTTCGAAGGCGGCGCTGGAGACGGAGACGCGGTTGGTCTGGATTCCGGGGCCGTTCGGCGCGACAACGATTTGGACCGTGGCCGCCGAGTTGAGGACAATATTGCCCAGGCTGCAGGTGACCAGGCTGCCGCTGCGCGAGCAGGCGCCCTGGCTGGGCGTGTGGGAAATGAACGTGACGTTGGGCGGCAGGGTGTCCGACAACTGCGCAGAGCCAGCCGTGGTCGGGCCGCGGTTCGTCACGGTGATCATGTAAGTGAGCCGGTTGCTCACCGTGACTGGATCGGGCCCGCCGGAGGTCTGTGCCGCAAGATCGGCCGACGGACTGACGGTCGTGTTGACCGTCGCGGTGTTGTTGCCTGGCGTCAGCTCCGGCCCGTGGGCGGAAACCGCGACGGTGTTATTGATGGTCCCGCTGTTGTTCAACCGGACGACGAGCGTGGCCGTCACTCGCCCGGTGACGCCGACGTTTCCGAAGTCGCAGGTCACCACGCCGTTGGTCAGCAGGCAGGTGCCCTGGGACACATTTGACGAGACAAGCACGCTGCCCGCCGGCAGCG
>CAZZAQ010000304.1:1638-3308 GCA_964652165.1 uncultured Bifidobacterium sp. | reverse complement strand
CCCACCGCCTGGATGCGGTTGTTGGTGGTTATCACGGTCACGGAGTAGGTGATGTTGGATCCGGCGATGAGCGCATTAGTCGAACCGGTCATCGTCACCGACAGATCGCTCGGAGGCGACACACGGCCCCACCAGGTGCCCCAGCGATCGTCATTGGTGATCGGGCTGGACGCGTACTCCTGCAAGGTCCAGAGCTCGGTGTCGTTGTTGGGATCGACCACCGTGGCGCTCCAGTCGCCCCAATGGTTGAAGCCGAGGTCACTGACGAAAAACTTGGCTTCCCCGGGCTTCAGGACGGTGTCGGCGCGCAGCGTGCTGAAAACGTCGGCGTCGATTCGAAACGAATAATTGGCGCTGGGGTACTGGTCAGCGGCAAAACGCGAGTAACCGATGAGCACGTCGTTCCCGCGGCTCACCGCGATGCTCGGGTAGGCGTAGAAGCGGCTGCCCGACGAATCGTCGATGCGCCCGCGCTGGAGGACCACTCCGCCCGTGAAGCTGGGCGGGCAGCCCGAGCCCGTCGGCGGCGTCAATTCCCACCATTGCACCGCGGTGCGCGCCGGAGTGCTGGACGCGGGCAGGAAAACGGTTTGCGCGACCCACAGCGTGGCATTGCGGAAGACACAGTTCTGGATGCGCGCATCGCCCACGTTGATCTTGTTCGCCGTCCCCAGTTGCGGAGCGAAGTTAGTCGTGCCGGACGCGAATGCCTCCCATTGCGGACTGCCCCCGAACGGAAATTCAAAACTGAACGTGGCGGCTGCGAACTCCAGTTGCGGCGGAATTAGACAATCATTCGTGGCGATGTAATAGAGCCGGAGGTAGCCGCCGTTGGTCGTGTTGCCATTCCAGTTGCCCACCAGGTAATTGGTCACCACAGTGGGATCGTAAGTGGCGGCCGGCACCGGAGCGTTGATCGCCGAACCGAGTCCGTCGGGTCCGAAGGGCGGGCGTGAGAAGCGTGTAAACGGCGGGGACATCACGCCCGCGTAAAGGCTGGCTTTGTCGAACACCCAGAAGTCAAAGCTGTACTGAACGAAGTTGGTTTTGTCGTACATGTTGGCCTGGATCGTGATCACGTCGCGCGCAAAACCCACATTGGGCGAATCGGGGAAGATCGCGGCGGTGGCATCCACGCCGATGTAGTAGCGATTCCAGAAGGCCGTCGGATCGCTCGTTTGAGAGACGGCCACGAGCAGGCCCGAACGGTTCGTGCCGGGATCGGCCAGCGCGACGTGAATCCATCGGTGCGCATACGGATCGTAAAGCAGCCGCGGATCGTAGATATTCGTCGCGCCCAGACCCGACCAGAAATTGCTCTGGCTGGACTGCAGGAGCACGGCCCCGAAGCGATTCAAGATTTGGATGCCCTGTTGGGTGGCGACCATGATGTGATTGGTGCCCACCGCGCCCTGCGTATCAGGATTGAACTGTGTGCCATCGTCGATTACGGACGGAAAGCTCGCCGAAGGGGCCGGCGACGGCGGGACGCTCGCGGGAGTGAACTGGACGCCATCGTCCGCCACTGAGGAGTTGAGAGGATCTTGAGTTGAGCGTTGAGCGCGGCCCCGCGCCCCTCGACGACTCTCAACTCTCATCACCAACTCCCTCTCAACGTCATCCAGCGCGGCGCGCCCGGTGACGACGAGGGACGGATCGACCGGCGGCGA
>CAZZAQ010000304.1:0-1628 GCA_964652165.1 uncultured Bifidobacterium sp. | reverse complement strand
CGATCCGGCCAGGCTGCGCAGCTTGAATTTCCACGGATTCTCCTGGCGCAAGGACAGCGGGCGTTCTTGTTCGCGACGCGCCAGCTCGGAGAAGTCGGCGACGGCCCTGCGGGACGCCGTGCCCACGACGCCGCGGTCGGCGGCGAGGCAACAATTCAAAATGGAAAATGAAAAATGGAGCAGGAGCGCCGCGAGAAGCAAGGGTCGGTGTTGCATTTGTTCGACTCTTTAACCGGAGACTACTGTTCAGTAATCAGTATTCAGTAATCAGTATTCAGTAAGCCTGTCGTTCTGCGCACCGTCACTGAATACTGAACACTGATTACTGATTACTGATTACTTGACGGCCGCCGCCCAGGCGCACACCCGCGCGCCGGCACAGACTTCCAGCCCTGTCTCGCGGTTTGGAATTTGCGGGAACAATCAGTTGACACTCTTTCGCGCTGAAAGTTCAAACAATTCAAAATGAAAAATGAAGTGGAGTCATGGAGTCATGGAGTCATGGAGTATTGGAGTATTGGAGTATTGGAGTATTGGAGTATTGGAATCCCGATCACTCCACCCATCATCACTCCTGCACTCCAGCACTCCAGCACTCCAGCACTCCAGCACTCCAGCACTCCATCACTCCATTACTCCATTGGCTTCATTCCACCCGCACGCGATAGAGGCGGTGCGCTCGGAGGCCTGACGGATCGACCACCGTCACGATGCCGCCGCTTCCAGCCACGCCCGGCAGCGCCATCCAGAGCACACTGTCTGCCGCGTCTTTGAACTCGACTGCGTAAACCAGCCCGGCCTCGGTTGTGAACGAAATCTCCATGGCCGGTCCGCTGCGTCGAATGGTGGTAATGAACGGAGAGACCAGCACGCGCAGTTGCGCCGCGGCGCTCGTGGCGGAACCCGCGGCGTTGCTCACCCGCACGCGATAACTGCCCGCGTTGGCGACCGTCACCCCGGCGAGCGTCAGCGTCGCGTGGGTCCCACCCGGCAGGTCGACCCCGTCCTGCTGCCACTGGTACACCAGCGGCGCCGTTCCCAGCGCGGTGACACGCAGCAGCACCGTAGCGCCGACGACGACCGTCCTGCCGGATGGGTCAGTGGCGATCATGGGTGGATCGGTGACTTCGTTCACCGTGACCACAAAGCTGGCGCTGGCGCTGCTGCCGCCGGCATCCGTGACGGTCACCGTGATCGTCGCCGTGCCGAACCGGTCCGGCTCCGGCGTGACGACGAGGGTGCGGTTGCTGTCGCTGCCGCCAAACATCACCGCCCAATTCGGCACAAGCGCGGGGTTCGATGAAGTCGCCGAAAGGTTCAAGCTGGCCGCGGGTGTTTCGAGATCACCAATTACGAACTCGACGGGCGGCGTTGACGTGTTCTCATCAATTGTCCGGTCGGGAAGGGCCGTAAAGATCATTGGCGGATCGTTCACCGGAGTTACAGTCAGGACGAAGCTGTCCGTCGCCGTGGCTCCTGATTCGTCCGTAACGGTGACCGTAATCGTAGCGCTGCCGAATCGATCCGCGGCCGGCGTTACCGTAATCGTCCGGTGGCTGCCGCTGGCCTCGCCGGCTGGCACGCCGAAGGCGATGGCGTTCGTGGGCGCCAGCAACGGATCGGAAGTC
>CAZZAQ010000303.1:0-6201 GCA_964652165.1 uncultured Bifidobacterium sp. | reverse complement strand
CTGTACACGCTGGTGGCGGCGCCGTTCGTTGCCGAGTTGCTGCGACTCGGCACGACCACCGATCCCAGCGTAGGCCGGCACGCTTCCATCATTCAGGCGGCGTTCCTCTTCGGCTGGGCGCTCGGTGGCGGCTTCTTCGGCCGCATCGGCGACCGCATCGGGCGCAGCCGCGCGTTGTGCCTCACGGTTTTGACCTATGCGCTGTTCACGGGACTTTCCTGTTTCGCGCAATCGTGGTGGCACCTGCTCGTCTTCCGGTTCCTCTCGGCCCTGGGCATCGGCGGCGAATGGGCCGTCGGAGCTTCACTGTTATCCGAAACGTGGCCGAAACGCTGGCGTCCGTGGATCGCGGCCGTGCTGCAAACCGGCGTGAACGTCGGCGTACTGATGGCCGTTGTCGCAAATCTGCTCATGGCCAACCAACCGCCCCGCTACCTCTTCGTGGTAGGGGTGCTGCCCGCCCTGCTGGTGCTGTGGATTCGCCGGGCCGTGCCCGAGCCGGACGAATGGCACGCGGCCAAGGCCCAAGCCCGTGACCGCGAACCGGCCCTCGCCGACTTGTTTCGGGGGCCGGTGAAGCGGACCACGGTGCGGGTGATGATAGTCTGTGCCGCGTCGCTCACCGCTCACTGGGCCTTCATGTTCTGGCATCAGCAACACTTGCGAAACCTGCCGGATGTGCTGTCGTGGACGCCGGCCGACAAGTCCGCCCTGGCGAGCAAGGCGCTGTTTATCGTCATGGTGTCGTCCATCGTGGGAAACTTCGCCGCCGCCTTCATTGCGCGGCTCATCGGCTTTCGCAAAACCATTGCGCTGATGTGCCTCGGCTATTTCGTGGCCATGACCGCCACTTACCTCGTCCCGCGCGACCACGCCACGCTCTGCTGGTGGCTGGCCGTGCCGGGGTTTTTCCAGGGATTGTTCGCGCTGTTTACCATGTACTTGCCGCCGCTCTTTCCCACGTTGCTGCGCACCACCGGCGCCGGGTTCAGCTACAACATCGGACGGATCGTCGCCGCGGGCGGCACGATTTTCTTCGGGCTGTTCTCCCAGGTCGGCGACTACCGGTTGACGCTGCTCTACGCCGGTTTCCTGTTTCTCCCGGCGGCGGGCATTGCCTGCTTCCTGCCTGAGCTGCGCGGCGGCGTTCAGGAGGTTCACGAACCGGTGGACTAGTGCACCAGCTTGTAGCCCACGCCATGCACGGTCAGGAGGTGCTTGGGGTGGTCGGCATTGTCGCCGAGCTTGCGGCGAAGTTGCACGATCACCTGGTCGAGTGTGCGGGTGGTGCCGTAGTAGTTGTAGCCCCAGATGTCGTTGAGCAACCGCTCGCGGGAGAAGACCTCGCCGGGATGGGCGTGGAAGAGTTGAAGCAGCTTCAGCTCCCGGGCGGTGAGTTCCTCGGTCGTCTTGCCCCGGCGCAACTCGAACTTCTTCGCGTCGATGGTGGCGGCGCCGATTTTGAACTCGCCTTGCTCGGCGGTCGCCGGGGCGTTGGCCCGCCCCCGGCGCAGCAGGGCGTGGATGCGCGCGACGAGTTCGCGCACACCGAACGGCTTGGTAACGTAGTCATCCGCGCCAAGATCCAGTCCGATGACCTTGTCCATCTCCTGGCTCTTGGCGGTAAGCATCAGGATGAGCGCGGTGGCCTTCTTCGCGCGAAGCTGTTTGCAAACCTCGAAGCCGCTCAAGCCCGGCAGCATGACGTCCAGCACGATGAGCGCCGGCGCGTGCCTGGCGGCCGCCTCGAGCGCCTTGTCGCCGCGCTGGCAAATAGCCACCTCGTAGCCCTCGCCCTTGAGGATTTCTTCCAGGCCAAGGAGGATGTGCGGGTCATCTTCGACGATGAGGATTTTGGGTTTCATGGGAGGAGTGAAACGTAAAACGTGAAACGTAAGATGAGGCTGGACGTTGGCTCTGGCGACTGCAGATCGCCAACTTTTTACGTTTCACGTTTCACGTTTTACGTCTTACGTTTCACGTTTCACGTCTTCATCAACGGCAATTTCACGGCAAAACAACTCCCCTCGCCCTCCCGCGCCCGGTACCCCACGTCGCCCCCATGCGCCCGGGCAATCTGGCGGGCGAGCGTCAAGCCAAGTCCCGAACCCTGGATGCCGCTGCCGAGCGAATCATGGGCGCGGAAGAACTGCTCGAAAATCTTTTCTTCACAACCCGCTGGCACACCCAGGCCGCGGTCGAGCACGCGCAACTCGGCGCCGTCGCCATTCGTCGCGAGTTCGACTTCGATCTCCTTGCGTTCGCCGGAATATTTCTCGCCGTTCGAGAGCAGGTTGACGAGCACCTGGGCCAGCGCGTCGCGGTCCCCGCGAATCGGGACGGGCACGGATGGCAGCATCGCTTTGAGCGTGAAGCCGGCGGCCTCCAGGTGCGGGCGGTAGGATTCGACCGTCTCGCGGGCAAGCGCCGCGAGGTCACACGGGGCGAAGTCATATTTCTTTTCTCCGCGTTCGAGGCGCGCGAAGTCGAGCACGTTGTTGATGAGCCGGGTGAGGCGGGCGGCTTCGGCGGAGATGATGCCGAGGAAATGGCGGCGCTTGGCGTCGTCCTGCACGCGGTCCTCGGCGAGCATCTCGGAGAACATCCGGATGGAGGTCAGCGGTGTTTTGAGTTCGTGCGAGACGTTGCTGACGAAGTCGGTCTTCTGCCGGGCGAGCGCCAATTGCCGGCGCAGGTCGGCTCCGATAAGCCAGCTCCCGACGCCAATAGCCAGCACGAGCAGGCTGACAAGGAGACCGAGCGTGAGCCGCGCGGTCGCGGCGGCTTTGCCGGCCTTGGCGGGGTTCAGCAGGTAAACGGCGGCCTCCCAGTGCGGCAGCACTTCGCCGATCTCGGCGGAAACGAAGGGGAGCTTCCATCGAGAGCTTTCTGGCGCGAGAGGATTTGGATGGTATTGGTTGGTGCCCGTAATCGAGAAGACCTGGACGTTGTTGCGATCCCTTCTGAAGTCCAGGCCGATCCGCGAGAGTCGCGCCAGCGGCAACTCAGGATTGAAAGTCGGCTGAGATGACACGACTGGCCGCCCGGTGTCATCGAGCAACGCGACACAAACGGTTTGGTGCAATTGGGGATCAATCTTCACCGAATCTTGAAGGAGCACCCCGAGCCGCTTCAAGTTCACCTGTGCTCCGAACACCAGTTTTTCGTCGCTCTGAGACCGGTACCAGAACAGGAGCTTGAGTTGGTCCTGGAGGAAGCGCGCCAGGGTGCCCTCGCGCGAGTCGCCCACGATGCGGCGAAACTGCGCCTCTTCGGGCGCGAGCTTGGACGCCGCAGGTTCGGGCGAGCCGTCCTTTTCGGGTGCCACAGTGCGAACGCCCTTGGCCTTGAGCGCCGCGGCATCCTTGGTCGATTCGGGCGCCTTGAAATCGCTCGTGTCCTTCAAGTCAAATTTGCTTTGGGGAATCGAACCTTTGGGCGTGCTCCAGTAGACTTCGACTGACTCGCGGTTGCAAAGGAAGAGATCATTGTCCCGGCGGAATTGCCGTGCCTCCGCGCCGTCGAATGGCGTGGGCGCGACCACCTGGCCCTCGAGTGAAACGATGAAGCCCACTTCCGCCAACGGCCACTGCTTACGCAGGCCGGCATGGAAACGGTAGGCCAATTCCTGCGGTTTGATTTGACCCAGGAGCAGCTCGACGTGCGAGTTGAAGGCTTGCTGCTGCTCCGCGACTGCCTCCGACACGGCGCGGGCGACATTGTCCGCCACGCCCTGATAAAGGAGCGTCTGCTGGCGCTCGGCGACCATCTCCTGGTCGCGCAACGAACGCAACGCCAGCCACGCCAGCGCCAGGCTCGGCGCCACGACCGCCAGCACGAAGACGAACGCGACCTTTTTCATGGGCTGTACTGAGTGTGGCCCGCGCGAGCGATTAAGTCGAGAACGGCAGAGTACTCGCCTGCCGTCTCCCGGAGGCAAATCCGGTAGAGACGCGCTGCAGCGCGTCCTGGCCGACCAGCAGGTCGGCCCTACCGGAGCCCGGAGTCGCTCCGAGCGTCTCGCACACAATCGCCGCCTTACTTCGCCGCGACCACCTTCTCGTTCGGCGCGGGCTTGGAGGCGGCTTCCAGCAGTTCCCAGGAGAGCCTGCTGAATTCGCGTCCGGGCACTTTGGGCATCAGTCGGCGGCTGGTCGGCTCCATGAACCGGCCATAGCCGAGCTTGCGGGTGTCGTCGATGATGCGCGCACGCGTCGCCGCGTCGGCGTCCGCGAAACGGACGACCTGCTTCAACAGGTTCCACTCCATCTCGGGGCTGATCAACTCGGCGCGGCCAATCATTACGCGCGCCAACTCGCGCGGCCGGGGCTCGATCGTCAGGGGGAGAATGCGATCCGTCCACGCGCGCGGCAGCGTGTAGAGCACCCGCGTTCCCTGCTCGCCGAACCACGATTCGTCCCAGGTCTGAACCATGGCGGCGGCTTCGCGCTCGTAAAGGCCTTCGCCCACGAGCGCCTCGCGCAGCCGCCGGGCGAGGTCGGCCCGAACGTCCGAGAGCGGCGCAAGGCCCTTGTCGGGCCGCAACGCGACGCTGCGGGTGGATCCGGCAGGCAGCGAACCGACAGGGACGAACTTGGCTTCATTCCCGCGCACGGTGTAGACCAAGAGATTTCCTAGCGGTTCCGGGGCGCTGTTGGTGAGCACCAGCCCGCTACCGTCGGTGAGTTGCGAGACGGTGAGCGGGGCGCGAAAGTTCCCGACGCCGCGGTAGAATAGAAACTTCTCAACCTCGGCGCCACCCTTCGCGGCGGACGCGGCGACGCGCAGGTAATCGGCGTCCGTCGCTCGCGCGGCGTAATAATGGCTGCCGGAGTTTTCCGACGGCAGCGCGCCAGCGAGTGACGCATTTTGGTTGAGCGGGAGGATTTCGACGTTTTCCCAGCGGATGATTTGCCGTCCTGCCCGTGGAGGCATCTTCGCGGTGGCAGGCACGGCTTGTTTGCCGCGCGGAAACCACTCGGTAACGATGCCTTGCGGAAAGTCGACGGTTACGTCCACCTTCTGCTGCGTGTCCGAGTAGAAGTAGATGACCGGCGTCTCCATGCGCTGGAGGGTTTGGTAAGTGCCCTTGCCCTCCCACACGATGCGGCCGCCCACGCGGCGAACACTGTTGTAGACGAACGGCGGCAGTTCGGACGTCACGAGCGGGTTCCATTCCAACTGGATGCCATCCGCGCCTTGCACGGAGGTGAAGGTGCCCCATTCATGGGCGACGAAGCCCTCGGCGCCGCGCGAGGCGGCGACGAAGGTGAGTTGAGAGGTTAGGAGAACGAGAGAACGGAGTTTTGTTTTCATAGGTAATATTTGACTCCACTCTGCGCCGGAAGTTGTCACCCGTGGGTCAAAGGTTTGTAAAACTGTTGTGAGAGACTCCGGTAGGGCCGACCTGCCGGTCGGCCAGGACGCGCCGCAGCGCGTCCCTACCGGAATGAGTCGCGGCGCCCGTAGCAAGTGAGCAGGAAGTCCCGAATCAAGCCGATCTCGTCCTCGCCCGCGATGGTGTGCGCCTTCTCAAACTCGCGCCAGGTGATGTCGAGTCCGGCGGACTTGAGCTGCTCGACCTGCCCGCGGACGGCGGCGCAGGGGATGAGCGGGTCTTGCGTCCCGTGCGTGAAGAGCATTCGCTGCTGCCTGGCGACGGGAGACAGTTCACGCAGCAGTTCTTCCGGCTCGTGGACGTACCCGCTGATGCCGACCAATCCCGCCAGCAGGTGCGGATAGCGAAAGCCGACGTCGACCGTCATCAGGCAGCCTTGCGAGAAACCGAACAGGGTCGTCCGCTCCGATGGGAATCCGGCGGCCCGTTGCGCGTCGAGCAACTCGAAGAGCAGCCGCCGGCTGCGCTCGATGCCGCGACGCGAGTCGCCCGTGAAGTCGAACCACGCCAGGCCGCCGTAGTATGGATCGGGCGCGTTGACGAGCAGGCAGTTCAACCACGGCAGGCCGAGTGCGACCGGGAGAAACTCGTACCCGGCCGCGCTGTCCCCCAGCCCGTGAAGCGCGATGAGCAGGCTGCGGGAAGATTTCTCGCGAGCGGGAATGAGATTGGAGGAGAGCACGGCAAAGCTCGGCTCGGGCGGAAACGACTCTCAGCAGTGAGGATTCATTGAAACGAACCCCTCACTCCGGCCCTCTCCCCCTCCGAGGGGGAGAGGGGGAATCGCCGGCCGTCAGTCCGCG
>CAZZAQ010000302.1:0-6202 GCA_964652165.1 uncultured Bifidobacterium sp. | reverse complement strand
CCGCGCGAATTTGACAGAAAGCCAAAAAACACGCGGACAAGGCTGTCCGCGCTCCTTGCTTGAATCCGCCCCGGACTGCTCGGCAGCCGGCGGATTCTTCGATTGACGGGCCGGAGGTCGCCGGGGAGATTTTGCGCCTCGAATTTCTTATGGCTCAAATTCAACGGGCGCTGCTGTCCGTGTCCGACAAAACCGGCCTGATGGCCTTCGCGCAAGTCCTGGCCCGCGCCGGGGTCGAACTGCTCTCCACGGGCGGCACCGCCCGGGCGCTGCGTGAAGGCGGACTGAAGGTCATCGAACTGGGCGATTACACCGGGTTTCCCGAGATGCTGGACGGGCGCGTGAAGACGCTGCACCCGAAAGTCCACGGCGGGCTGCTGTTCGTGCGAGGCAACGCGGCGCACGAAGCGGCGGTCAAACAGCATGGCATCGGCCCGATCGACCTGGTCGTGGTGAACTTGTATCCCTTCGAGCAGACCGTGGCGCGGCCGGACGTCTCGTTGCAGGAGGCCATTGAAAACATCGACATCGGCGGGCCGTCGATGCTGCGCAGCGCCGCCAAGAACCACGAGAGCGTGACGGTGGTCACCGACCCGGCGGACTACGCGGAGGTCGCCGAACAAGTCGCAACGTCGGGCGGCACGACGTTGGAATTGCGTCGCAAGCTGGCGGCGAAGGTATACGCCCGGACTTCGGCGTATGACGGGGCGATTGCGGCACACCTGGCAAAGGCCTTCGGAGTTGCCTCTCCAAAAGAAGCGGTCGAGATGCCGCCGCGGCTCGAAGTGCATGCGCCTCTGGCGCAGCGATTGCGCTACGGCGAGAATCCGCACCAAAAAGCGGCCCTGTACGGAGGCTTTGGCGAATACTTCCGGCAACTTCACGGCAAGGAACTTTCCTACAACAACATTCTCGACCTGACGGCGGCGGCGAACCTGATGGCCGAGTTCGACGGAGAACGGCCGGCCCTGGCCATCCTCAAGCACACCAACCCGTGCGGTGTCGGCCAGGGCTCGAGCCTGCGTGAGGCATGGGAGAAGGCCTTCGTGACGGACCGGCAGGCCCCGTTCGGCGGCATCATCGCGGTGAACCAGCCGCTCGATTTGCCGTGCGCGGAAGCCATCGCGGAGGTCTTTAGCGAGGTGATCGTGGCGCCGGAATTCGCGCCCGACGCCCTGGCACTGCTGCAGAAGAAGAAGAACCTGCGGCTCATCCGGCTGTTGAAAAGCCCCGCAGCTGCCGGGCCGTTCGAAGCGCGAGCGGTGGGCGCCGACTCGTGGCTGTTGCAGGAACGCGACCTCAAGCGGGTGACCGCGGCGGAGCTCAAGGTGGTGACCCGGCGCAAGCCGACAGAGGCCGAGCTGGAGGCGATGCTGTTCGGTTGGCGGGTGGCCAAGCATGTGAAGAGCAACGCCATCGTCTTTGCTGCGCCGGGGCGCACGCTGGGCATCGGCGCCGGACAGATGAGCCGGCTGGACGCCAGCCGCATCGCGGTCTGGAAAGCCGGCGAGGCGGGGCTGTCACTGGCGGGCAGCGTGGTGTGCAGCGACGCGTTTTTTCCGTTTGCAGACGGGCTGGTGGCGGCAGCGACGGCAGGGGCGACGGCGGCCATTCAACCGGGCGGCTCCGTGCGGGACGAAGAGGTCATCGCCGCGGCCAACGCGCACGATGTCGCGATGGTGTTCACGGGAATCCGGCACTTCAGACATTAAGATTGGGCCAGCAAGTAGACCAGGGCGACCTCGGCAAGGGCCATCAGGGCGATGCCAATCCAGGTGAGGGCCTCCCGAAATCGCAGGCCCCGGTGCACGGCCGGGCTGAGGCTGAACTGAAGTTGGACCGAACCGATCTGAAGGATGTCGCCGTTGCGAAGGATCGCTTCCCGGATCGGTTGGCCATTCACGGAGGTGCGGGCTTGCTCGGAGGCGATCAACACTGCCCGCTGGCGATCCCGCAATTCGACGCGCGCGTGGCGGTCCCAGACACCGTTGTCCTCGATGCGCAGGTCATCCTGCGCGGAACGCCCGACGGAAAAAGGCATACGGGGGGCGACCCACTGGGAGCCTGCCCTTGCGCCGTTGAGGAACTGGAGTTGGACCACTTAGAGGACCCTGCGGGGTACGTAGACCTGGTCGTTTACGTACATCGGCAGGTCGAGTTTGGGATTCTTCCGGGCCTTGGACCAGTTCACCGTTTCGACTTTGCCGCCGATCGCGCGCCGCACTTCGATATTATTCTTGCTGGCGAAGTCGGTAAAGCCGCCGGCAGTGGAAATGACTCGCAGGACGGTCAGGCCGTCAATGTGGAACTGGCGGTTGGGAGCCTTGACTTCGCCATCCACGTAGACGAAACGATCTTGCGCCTTCACGGTCACGGAAAGGTTGACGAAGTATGCCGGAACGTATGCTTTCCGAATCTCCTGCTGCAACTGCGTCGGGGTCTTGCCCGCCGCCTGAATCTGCACGTTGAACGGGAGGTTGATGAGGCCATCGTCGCCGATTCGGTGCTGTTGCTCTGGGGGCAGGCCACTGTTAGGAGGAATATCGGAAAAGCTGATCGTCAGCAGATCGCCTACGCCCAGCTTGCTGGAGGATGGCACGATCGGCGCATTGCTGGACACGCCAGCCAGCCTGGGCGGGGCTATCGCCGGGTTGATGGTCTGCGGTTCTGCCGTACTGGTGGCCTGGGCTCCCGTTGCGTTGATGGGATGGGCTCCCGCTGTATTGAAGTAGCGCTCGCTGGCGGGAACATTTGGGTCGTTGTAGGCGAGGCCGCCGCAACCGGCCAGGAGCCATGGGAACGCGAGGGCGAGGAACAGTCCCGCACCGCGGACGACGGATCGCAAAGTCACGGTTTTCATGTATCCGTTTAGCGTAGCTGCGACCGTGAGGTCGCGGGCTGGATTCTCAAGCGGGAACGAGTTCGATGCCGACTCCCAACTTCCAGCGTCCCCTTCCCGCGACCTGACGGTCGCGGCTACGCTAATCACATGCGTTTTTATCGGGCCAGTCACAACGCCGCTTAGTACTTGGGCTTGATTTCGATGCCGGCTTCCTGCCTGGCCGCGGGCTGGCCGTTGGGTTCGCCGGCTTCGGGTTTGGAGTCTTCGCTCTTGGCGTAGTAATCGTAGTAGTAGCCGCTGTAGTAGTAGTAGTTCTCGTCGGACGCCATGTTGATATTGTTGAGGACGATGCCGAGGAGGTTGCCGCCGACTTTTTCGATCATCTGCTTGGCGCGGATGGTCATGGGCTGGGGGTAACGCCGGTACTGGATGACCTGGAGGACGCAATCGACTTCGCTGGCGAGGATCGAGGCATCGCTGACGCCCATGATGGGCGGGGAGTCGAAAAAGACGTAATCGTAGCGGCGCTTGAGGTCGCGGATGAGCTCCTTCATCTGGGCGCTGCTCAACACACCCATCGAGCTGCTGGGCAGTTTGCCGGAAGGCATGAAGTCGAGGGTGGCCAGCGGCGTGGTCTGGATGACTTCCTCGAGCGTATTCTGCTTGAGAAGGAAATTGGTGAGGCCGACGGAATTGGAAACCTTGAGCACTTTGTGGAGGCTGGGACGGCGGAGGTCCGAGTCGACCACGAGCACGCGCGAGCCGTTCTGGGCGAACACGGTGGCGAGGTTGAAGATGGTGGTGGACTTGCCTTCGCCGGCGCCGCCGGAAACGACGGTGATGGTGTTGAGTTTGGGATCCTTTTGCGAGAAGAGGATGTTCGTGCGCAATACGCGGTAGGCCTCGGCGTGAGGGCTGTCCGGGCCTTCGAACACGATGTAGCCGACGTTTTGCGGAATGACGCCCAGGACCGGCGCCTGCAAGGCCCGCTCGACGTCGTCGATGGTCTTGACGCTGGTGTCGAGGTACTCGATGAAGAACGCCAGGCCGATGCCGATGCCCAGGCCGACGATCACCCCGGCGATGACGTTGAGCAGTTTATTAGGTTTGACCGGACGGAGGTTCGGCTCGGCCTTGTCGATGATTTGGACAATGGCGGTCCTGGGCATGGCCAGATCGACCAGTTCCTGCCACACGCGCTTGTGGAGCGCCACGCGGATATCTTTCGCGGTGTCGACGTCGCGCTTGAGCGCCCAGTAGGGCCGGCTGAGCTTGGCCTGACGGGTTTCGTTGGATTTGGCGATCTCGACCGCCAGCTCCCGCAGGTCGCGATTTCGGCCCTCGCTCTCGAGCTTGATCCGGACGCCTGCGACGATGCCTTCGAGTCGGTCGTCAATCTGGCGGTTAACGACGGCCAGTTGTCCTCGCAGCGCCCGCACCTCGCTGTGCTCGGAACCAAAGGCGTTCGTGATTCCGGTGAGCTTCTGCTCGTAGGTCGCCAACTCTTGAAGTCGAGTGGTCAGGTTTTCGTCGGGCGCCGCCGTGGCGACGATGCGCCGCAACTCGGCGCGCGTGCAATTGGTGAGCGTTCGATACAAACCCAGCAGCCGCTCGTACTCCACCTTGGCGTCCAGCCGCTGGCTCTCCTGCTTCTGGATCGATTCGTTGTCACCGGTCTTGGATCCACCGTAACCGCCCTCTGCTTCGACATCCGAAATATTGAGTTCCACACGCATCTGATCGAGCCTGGCCTGGAGGCTGGTCGTATTGGTGTTATGCGCATCCATTTTCTCCTGGAGCGACTTGAGGCCCTCGCTGGACATTTCTCGCCAAGCCGCCAGCCGGGTGTCGCGATACACCTCCGCAATTTTTTGAGCGATTTCGGAGGCTTCCTCCGGGGTATCGCTCTCCACCTTGATTTCGATGAGACTGGTGTTCCGGGACTGGCTGACGGTCAGGTCCTTCTTGAGCAGGTAGAAGGCGATGCTCAGGGGCAGCTCGGCATCCTTGGATCTCTCCGCCCAGCGTTTCGTGAGTTGCAGATTGGTGATGACCTGATGAAGGATGGACTTGGACTGGATTTTCTCGAACTGGGTCTGGACCCAGTACGGGTCGAACCCGAAGGAAGCCTGCTGGCCATTGATGCCGCCGATGTCCGAAGCGTCTTTCTCGACCGCGATGCGCACCGTGCTGGCAAACCGGGGCGGCAGGACAAAGGTGACCAGGGTGGTGGTAATGGCCACGAGGAGGAACACGGCCAGGATGACGGTCTTGCGGATGCGGATGATCCGCCAGTAGTCGAGGAAATGGAGCTTGATCTCCGGCGTGTCAAAGTTCTTCGTGGCTTCCATAATGTAAAAAAGGAGGCAAGGATTTCGTCCTGCCTCCCATGTAAATCAACTGCTTTTACTCGGTTTCAGAGGCGCTTTCTCAGTAAGTGAAGCGAGCCCCCGCAAACACTCGGTTGCGGGTGAAATCGCGGCCGTTCAGGTCGGAAGTGAGATAATCCAGGAAATAGCTGGCTTCGACAGTCCAGTTCTTGTGGAGCTTGTAAGCCACGTTGAGTGCCATCGTCAGATAATCGTCGGAATCGCCGTCGGTCGGGCCACCATTATAGACGGAGTGCTGGTATTGAGCCAGCAGGCCGGCGGTCATAAGCGCCGTGATCCGGTGATTGACTGACAGGTAGCCAGTCGTGGTGTCTTGATCGAGTGTCACGTCGCCGGGGTTCGTTCCGGCCAATGCCACGTCCGTCGCGTTGTTGTCGTACTTGACGCCCAGCTTCACGTAGCTGCCGGGCAAGTAGTTGTAGGTGCCCACGATATCGGCGTAGGGTTTAATGTCATTCTCATCCAGTTCGGTGTACTTCCGGTACTTGGCGCCCGCCCGGCCCTCGACCGTCAGCTGCGAGGTGAATTGATGTTCCGCCCCGACGTAGAAGGCGTGCGACAGGTTGTCGCGATCCGTCCCGCGCAGTCCCCCCGCGATGAGCTCGGTGCTCAGGTAGTCCCGATAGCCGAACTCGTAGCCGGCGAAAGCCGTCGTGTTGGGCGAAAGGATGTATCGGGGGTCGATGCGGACGGCGTGCTCGTCACGATCCAACAACGCCGAGTAGCTGCCGGGACCACTGTCCTGGTAATCGTAGTAATCGTTGGCATAGGAGAGCCGCAGCGACCATAGGCGCGTCAATTCGGCGTCGAACGTCAGCAAGGCCCGATTGTGGAGACCTTCGGCATCGGCCCGCAGCGGCGCCGTGACGGTCCCCTGTTGGCTCAACAGGGTCGGCTCGATGGAGTAAACGAACTGATCCCGCAGGTTGACCCGGTATCGCTCCGTGAAGCGATGGTCGAAGGTCAGCCG
>CAZZAQ010000301.1:0-6212 GCA_964652165.1 uncultured Bifidobacterium sp. | reverse complement strand
GGCTGGCGCCAGACGATTTCCTGGGGCAGACCCAATTCGAGACCGAGCTGGCGCACCTCGTCTTTGAAGAGACACTTGAGCGGCTCAACGAGCTCGAATTTCATGTTCCTGGGCAGGCCGCCCACGTTGTGGTGGCTCTTGATGAGCGCCGCCGGATTTCCATCGATGGGCACGGACTCGATCACGTCGGGGTAAAGCGTGCCTTGCGCCAAAAACCTGGCCTGGCCCGCGCGCTTCGTCGCAGCCTGGAAAACATCGATGAAGGTCTTGCCGATGATCTTGCGCTTGCGCTCGGGATCGGTGACGCCACGGAGCTTCTTCAGAAAGAGCGCCGAGGCGTCCTCATATTGAAGCTTGACCTGAAAGTTGCGGCCGAAGACTTCCTGCACGACCTCGGCTTCGCGGGCGCGGAGCAGGCCGTTGTTGACGAAGATGCAGGTGAGCTGGTCGCCGATGGCCTTGTGGAGGAGCGCGGCGGCGACGCTCGAATCGACGCCGCCTGACAGACCCAGCAGAACGCGCTCAGAGCCGACCTGGGCGCGGATGGCCTCGACGGCCTGATCGATGTAGCCGCGCATCGTCCATTCCTTGCCGCAGCCACAGACGCCATGGACAAAGTTGCTGATGACTTCCTTGCCGCGCGGAGTGTGGGCGACTTCGGGATGGAACTGCACGCCGAAGAATTTCTTTGCGCGATGCTCGATGGCCGCGTAGGGGGAGTTCTCCGTCGTGGCCACGGTTTGGAAGCCGTCCGGCAGTTGCGTGAGTTTGTCGCCGTGGGAATTCCAGACCTGCATCTCCGAGGGCAATCCTTGGAACAGAGCGCAGGCGGGGTCCCTAACCGTGAGAGTGCCTTTGCCAAATTCCCGCTTCAGGCCTTTCTCGACTTTGCCGCCGAGCAAATGCGCCATCAGTTGCTCGCCGTAGCAAAGACCCAGCACGGGCACGCCCAGGGTGAAGAGGCCCGGGTCCGGGAGCGGGGCCTTCTCGGCATAGACCGACGCCGGGCCGCCGGACAAGATGATGCCACTCGGCTTCAGGGCGGCAATTTTCGCGGCAGGCGTGTCGAATGGAATGATGGTGGAGTAAACGCTGCACTCGCGCACGCGCCGGGCGATGACCTGCGTGTATTGCGCGCCGAAATCCAGAATGACGATTTGCTCGTTCATTGAATGGGAGGTGTTTTACGGCGCGGCGGAGGATTGGCGAGAGAAAAGTGGGAGAACTTGTAATTGATCAGTGAAGGCGGGGCGATGGCCGTCAGGCCAGCGGAGCGCGGCATTCATGCCGCTTCGACTCCCGAAGCCGCGAAGGCTTGGAACCGGGCCATGCCCTCGAAGAGTCGAATGGGGAAGCGGCATAAATGCCGCGCTCCGCCCATCGCGTCGCCGACCATCACTGAACCGTTACCCCGCCCCGGCGCTTTCCGATGGATTAGACAGCGAAGCGGGCGGGGCGTTCCGAGTGGCAGGCACAGCGGAGTAAAGCAAAGCGCTCCGACACTGTTGGCGCGCGTTGGGCTGACGACGGCAGGGCAACGGGTTCCGTCTTAGAAGTGGTAAGCCAGCGAGAAAGAGAAAGTCGGGGCGACAAGCTTGTATTTGCCGCTCACGGGCGGGGCGGCGGCATCCACGTCGCGGTAAGGGCCGGCGATGAGCTGGCCGGCGATGGCCCAATCCCAATTCTTGCCCTTGCGGCCGAGGCCGAGGCTGCCCACGTGCAGGTCGGTGTCGGGCACGATCGGGGTGAAATACTTCTCGTCGGTAGAGGCTTCGCTGAAGAAGTAGCCGGCGCTGATGAAGTAGCCCTTGGAGAGGTAGCGCGTTACCCCGGCTTCGTAGAAGAAGCTGGAGTGCCACTGGAGCGGCACAGTAGGAAAGCCTTTGATCGTGAGGTCGTTTACGCGGTCCCAGTCGGTCCAATCCACGTCGACCTCGAGGTTCCACTTGGGCGTGGGCCGGTAGGAGATTCCGGCGCGGACGATCTGCGGGAACTTCAATTCAGCCGAGGTCTTGATCGAACCCGGCAGCGGCGGGCTGGGGGTCAAGGTCGCCTTGCCCTCGTAATCCTGCGATGTCGCGCTGAAGTAGCTGGCGCCCAGCGACACCTTCGGGTGGGGCTGCCAGAGCAGTCCGGCCGTGAAGCCGAAATTAAAGTCGTCCCCACGGAAGACGAATTGGCTGCCCGGGACCCCAAACACGCTCTGGCGGAGCTTGGCGTCGGAGTAATTGAGGGTAGGCCCGATGGCCAGCGACAAGGTCTGGTGCGGCTGCCAGGCGAGCACGGGCGCAACGGTGATGTAGTTCAGCCGCCCTTCGAGTCCAAATGGGGCGAACGGCGCCTTGTCCGGCCATTCCATGCCGAGGCCAAACGGCGCATAGACGCCGAGGCCAAAGGAGAATGGGCTGGCCTTGGGCGAGAAGGTGTAGTGCAAGTGGGGCACCGCGATGACATCGTGCTCATTTTCGAGGTGCAGGCCGCTCGAGTTCTTGTAGTCCGCGTAGATGGGCGTGTAGAAGAGCGAGCCGACTTGCAGGTTGTGGCCTTCCAGTTGAGTGATGCCGGCGGGGTTGTAGTAGATCGCCGAGGGATTGTCGGCGGTCGCGACGAAGGCGTTGCCGCGGGCGATGGCGGACGGATCTTGATTCGGAATCCGCACGCCGAGGCCGCAGACGTGTTGTGGCCAGAGGGCTAGCGCAGCGAGAAACAACACCGCCGCGAGGCAGTTTCGATCAGACGCCGGCCGCGCCACGGGCGGCAGGCGATTCACAGCAAGGCTAGGTTTCGTTCTCATAGTTCTGCGTTGGCCCGGCAATTCTTGCCCCTGCAGTTGCCTCTGGACCCGGCAATTTTTTCCGGAACTCCTGGCCGGGAGCAGTGGGAGCAGTTCACGCACCAAAGCGATATGGCGCAAACAAAGGAAAGTCCCGCCAGAGGACAGCCCGCAACTGCATCCATGCGCTGAAAGGCCCGGCGCGCGTCCGTGAGCGCCCAAGGCGGATTAGAAGATGGTGTGTTCCTCGGTGAAAAAGACTGAGCAGTTCGGCAGGTCGCAGAAGCGACCTTCGTCCTCAGAGAGAAGCTGGTTAGCGCGTTGGCCTTCGGCCGTCTGGAGCGAGGCGGCGAGATCCTCGGCACTGTCCCACCAGACCTCCGTGATGCCATCGTAGGGAGCCTTGGTGCCACGAGGTTGCTGGGCGGCGGCGTTGAGCAGCGGGTTGTCGAGGGTGTGGCTTTGAACGTAACGCTTGGCGCGGAGTGCGGTGGCAAGGCTGCGGACCAGCGGCCCGTGTTTTTCCAGCCAGTAGTTGCGGAACTCTTCCTGGCTGAGTTCCGGCCTCTTGCGCACGCAATAGACGAATTTGAGCATGAGGGGTTTTGACCGGTAAGGCAGTGCCTTGTCAAAGGCATTTTTTGCCGGCACTTTTTACCGGGCGCCCCGGGACGGGACAATCGCATCCGCATAACTCAGGACACGAACAAGCTTGGCAGCAAGCCGATTGAGGCACGATTATTGCGGCACACCACGGTGGCGAGCCACGTTTCGACCGGGATCGCCGCCAGCCAACTGGAATCGGCCATGCAAGACCATGCCCCGCAGGATACGCACGTCGTGGGACGCAACAGCGAAGGGGTGGAGGTGCGCGGCACGCCGCTGCGGGTCGGCCGCCATTCCGTCGTCTTCGATACTTACCGCCAGGGCGCTGTGCTCCAGGTTTCCGAAGTGCTGAGTGGATTCAAGATCGTTCTCAAGGACCGTCCGCTTTACGAAGGCCGTGCGATCATCAAGGGCATTGTGGACCAGGGCGTCACGCTTACCTGCGAAGCGAACCTGGACGACGGCTGGCTGGACGTGAACTTCCCCGACGGCGGGGTGGACAGCGGCCATATTCGGGGGGAGTTCCAGCGGTTCCTCGGCCAATGGGAGCAGTTCTACCGTGTGTCACCCGAGTTCAAGGTCATCGTGGCCGACCTGCAGACATTTCTGACCGAACTGCGGCTATGGACCGAACAGGTCGAGTTGGGGATTCGCTGCGAGCCCTCCGGCGACCGGTTGGCACGCGAACGGGAGCTGGCGCAGGAGTTGAGCCAGCTGGCGCATCCGGCGCTGGACGCGTTGTTCGACAAGTTCGAGTCCATCGCCGCCGCGATCCCGCCGGAGTTGCAACCCGCCCACCAGCAATTCATCCGGCGGCAGCTTCATCCCATGGTGCTTGCCTCTCCCTTCGCGTTCCGCGTCGTCCGCAAGCCGCTGGGCTATGCCGGGGACTACGAGATGGTGAACATGATCCTGCGCGACCCCTACGAAGGCTCATCGCTCTTCGGCAAGGTGCTCAACCCCTGGTTTATCAAGCAGCCGCCTGCCGAGGCGCACCGCAACCGCGTCCAGCACCTCACACGGGTGCTGACCGAGGAGACGCTGCGCGCCCTATCGCAGCGGCGCCCCCTGCGCGTGTTCAACGTCGGCTGCGGCCCGGCCGGCGAAATCCAGGCGTTCTTTGCCCAAGGTGACCTGGCCGAACACGCTCAGTTCACTCTGCTCGATTTCAACGAGGAGACGCTCCAATTCGTCCGAAAAGTACTTGAAACCGCCCGCGCGGCCCGGCACCGCTCCACACCGATTCAGTTCGTGAAGAAATCGGTCGCGCAGCTGATCAAGGGCCGCTCGAAAGTGATCGACAGCCCGCAGCACCGTTACGACCTCATCTATTGCGCCGGACTGTTCGACTACCTGGAACGCGCGCTCTGCAAGCAACTGACGAACATGTTCTACGATATGCTTGCGCCGGGTGGCCTGCTGCTCGTCACGAACGTCGATCCTTCCAACCCCATCCGCCATTGGCTCGGCTACATCCTGGAGTGGCATCTCATCTATCGGGACGGCCGTCAAATGCTCGCCCTCCGCCCGGATGCGGCCAGCGCCGACGACTCCCGGGTGCGCTCCGACATCACCGGCGTCAACGTCTTCCTGGAAGTCCGTCGCCCCCTCACATGACCTCCCGAGACCCCAACACCGCCGAGTTGCGCGCCAGCTACGCGCGGATGACCCTCGCCGACGGCATCCGCAATGCCAAAGTCGCCTGCATCCTCGTCGTAGTGCTTATGCCGCTTGGCTATGTCATGGACCGCGTCGTCTATCCGGACCTCGCCGGCTTCTTCTTTCGGCTCCGCCTCATGACGTCCGCGGGCGCAGCGCTCTGCTGGGCGGCCCTGAGCTACAAGGGCTGGAAACCCTGGCAATTTCGCATCCTTTGCACCGGCTGGTATGTCGTGCCGGCGTACTTCATCTGTCTGATGATCCACTCCGCGGGGGGCGCCAGCTCAACCTACTACGCCGGCCTTAATCTCGTCATCCTCGCGGTCAGCTCCGTCATTCAAGCCACCGTCGCCGAAAGCGTCGTCGCCGTTTGCGTCATCAGCGGCTTGTACCTCGCCGCCTGCTTTGGCACCGGGCGGGTCGCCGACTGGCGAATGTTCGTCAACAATATCACGTTCATCTTTTACACCAGCTCCATCGTGATCACCGGCAACTACTTCTACAACCGCCTGCGCTTCCGTGAATTCGTCCTCCGCTACGAACTCGACGAAAACCGCCGGCAGCTCGAAGCCAGCAACCAGAAGCTCACCGAGCTGGATCAGATCAAAGGCCGCTTTTTCGCCAACATCAGCCACGAATTGCGCACACCCCTGACGCTGCTCCTGGCGCCGCTGGAAAACATCCTCATCCGCTTCGGCCGCTCGTTCGACGAGGAGACCCGGCAACTCCTGGTGACGATGCAGTCCAACGGCATGCGCCTGCTCAAGCTCATCAACGACCTGCTGGATCTCGTGCGCCTTGACTCCGGCGTCATGCAAGTCCGGCGCGAACCAGTCGCCATCGAGGACTTTCTCCGCGGCCTGGCCAGCGCCGCGCGCCAGATGGCCCAGGACAAACACATCAAGCTCGAAGCCATTGTCGAACCTGGCGTGGGCCACGTCCTGGTGGACCGGGACAAGCTGGAAAAGATTATCCTCAACCTCCAGTTCAACGCCCTCAAGTTCACCCCGGCCGGCGGGCGCGTCGAAATCCGAGGCCAGGTTGACGGCAAGGAACTCGTGCTTCAGGTCGCCGACACGGGCATGGGCATTTCGGAGAAGAATCTCGCGAACGTCTTCGGCCGCTTCTGGCAGGCCGACGACTCGTCGCGCCGCAAGTTTCAGGGCGTTGGCAT
>CAZZAQ010000300.1:0-6213 GCA_964652165.1 uncultured Bifidobacterium sp. | reverse complement strand
AGTCGCGGAGCGCCACTCGTTTCGCGGCGTTTTCCCTGGCTTTTCGGGCCTCTTCTCGCAACCAAATCAATCTCTCGAGTTCCGCCAATTGCTGTTGCACGAACTGGAGATTGAACCGGGCATCGGCGTCGTCAGCCTGGAGCGCGAGCGCGCTTTGGTAGTTCTTCGCCGCCTCCTCCCAGAGCTTTTTCCGGGCCTCAAACTGCTTCGCTTCCTCACCCATTCGATAGCGCGTGCTGCCGAGGTTGTAGTAGGCGCGTTGCAGAAGTTTAACATCGGAGTTTGTGAGCGCGGCGTTCAAGTGCTGGAGAGCGGCGCTGAAATTGCCGCCTTGGAACGCCGCGGTCCCGGCGTTGAACCGGAGGCGCGGGTCGTTCGGTTTTGAGCCCAGGGCGCGTTCGTACTCCAACTGGGCTGCCTCGTAATCGCCGGACTCGTACTGCTTCAGGGCCTGGTCCGATCCTGCCGACGCGGTGCCCGCCGGCAGGAGCAGCAACGCAAGGGCAGCGGCTCTTGCCACAACCGCAGTGGCGCTCTTCCTGGACTCTTTGCGTTCGGGCACCAGCATTTCGGCCAACAATAGCACGATGGCCAATCCCAACAACCATTGAAAACGCTCGTGATGCCGCTTGAGTTTCTGCGACGCCAGGTCGCGCTTCGGCAATGGCGCCAGGCCGCGCTCGTAGAGCAAGTCCATCGTGTTGGCGCCCGCCAGCCGCCGGTAGAAGCCTCCGGGCGTTTGCGCTGAGATTTCCTGGAGCAACGCTTCGTTGAGCTGCGAGCGGACGGCGTTTCCATCCGGCCCCTTGATGAACTCGGTGCGCCCCTGCACGTCGGTCGTGCGCAACACGTCGCCGTTGGGTGTGCCGACGCCGATCGTGAAAATTACCATGCCTTCCTTCGCGGCTTCCTTCGCCGTTTCGACCGCCTCCCCGTCGTGGTCCTCGCCGTCGGTGAACAGGACGAGCACCTTGTGGTTGTCGTTGCCCTCCTTGAACGCGCTGCGAGCCGTCTGAATCGCCTCGGCCAGCGCCGTGCCGCCTTGCGGAATGATGTTCACGTCGAGCGCTTCGACGCTCTGGCGGAACGGGTCGTCATCGAGCGTCAGTGGGCATTGGAGAAACGCGCTGCCGGCAAAGGAAACCAGTCCGAGGCGGTCCGTCCTCGCCAGCCGCTTCAAGTCGAGGGCGGCCAGTTTGGCGCGGCGGAGGCGGTTGGGCGCCACGTCCGTCGCCAGCATGCTTTTCGAGGTATCGATGGCCACGACGATGTCCAGCCCTCGCGAGCGCGCCTCCTCCCAACTGAATCCGATCTGCGGCCGCGACAGCGTCAGCAACAGCAGCCCGACCGCTGCGACCAGCAACGCCATACGTGCCTTTTGCCGTTCCGTCCCCACGCCGAGCGTGAGTGAGGGCAGCAGTCGCGCCGAGACGAACCGCGCGATGAGCCGTTTCTTCTCGCGCCACGCCCTAAAGAAGAACCCGCCCAGCGCCACCAGCGCGGGAAGCAGAAGCCAGAGATAGAGGGGTTGGTCAAAACGCATGGGTCCTCCCGCTCGCCGCGCGACCGGCCGCTTCGAGGCGCATCTCGCCAGTACCACCAACGTAGGGCAGGCGTCTCGCCTGCCCGGCCGAGCGCAGCGAGGCCTTGGCGGTCTGAACGCCGCGCCTTTCGGCGCGGCAGGGCAGGCGGGACGCCTGCCCTACATTCCCGACGCGACTTCGACCGTGGTGGTAGCTCCAAGATGCGCCCTCCGCTCCGCCGGACGCGTAAATCGTAAATCGTAAATCGTAAATCATAAATCCTACGGCAATTTCCTCCACACCGAATGTCCCAACAGCACTTCGATCAGCAGCAGCCCCATCCCCGGCAAAACGACCCACGAAAACAGTTCATCGATGTGGAGGAACCGCTTCACCTCGATCTCCGTCTTCTCCAGCGCGTCGATCTCGTCGTAGATTTTCTGGAGCGTCTCGGTGTTGTCCGCCCGGTAGTATTTCCCGCCGGTCTTCTTTGCGATTTCCTGCAGAGTCGGTTCGTCAATATCGACCTTGGTCTGGACGTAGTATCTGCGGCCGAACATGTCCGTTTGCGGGAACGGCGCCATGCCGCGGGTGCCGACGCCGATGGTGTAAACCTTCACGCCCAAGCTTTGCGCCGCCTCGGCGGCGGTCAGCGGCGGCACCTTCGACACGTTGTTCTGTCCATCGGTCATCAGAATGACGATTTTGCTCTTGGACTTCAGTTCGCGCAGGCGATTCACCGCGGCGGCCAGCCCGGCGCCGATGGCCGTGCCTTCCTCGATGGAGTGGAGTTGAAGCCGCTCCACGTTCATCTCGAGAAAGTCGTGATCGAGCGTCATCGGCGCTGCGATGTAGGCCTTGCCGGCGAACGCCACGAGGCCGATGCGGTCGCTGGGCCGGCGGTCGATGAATTTCTTCAACGTGTCCTTGGCGATGACGAGCCGGTTCACCTGCTTGCCCGCCAACCTGAAGTCCTCCGACTCCATGCTGCCGGAAAGGTCGATGGCCACAACGATGTCCACGCCGCTGGCTTTGACGGAAGTCTCACTCTCGACGAATTGCGGTCGCGCCAGACCGAAGATGAAGAGCGTCACGGCCAGCCAGCGCAGCGCCTCAAGCAGGCGGCTCGCGCCGGAGCGGCCGATGTTCGCCACGCCGCGCGCCAGCTCGACCGAAGAGTAGAGGAACGCGGCGGCCTTGCCGCGTCGCGCCCGCCACCAGGCCACTGCGGGCAGCGCCAGCAGGAGCAGCAGATACCAGGGATGGGCGAAGCCGAGACGCATCGGAGAATTTATGATTTATGATTTATGATTTACGATTTGGGGTTTGCGAATTCGAGCGGAGAAGTTGCCGGCGACGCTTGCCCCTGCCCGGAAACGGAGCCCGAAAGCGGGGGCGGCGCCATCGGCGGCAGCGGGGGCGGAGCTTGCGGAGACGACTGGACATTCGGAACGGCAATCGCTTCGAACTGAGTCTCGTCGACCAGCCGGAGGGCGGAATCATGGAGTTCGCGCAGCGCCTGTTCGGTCGGCTCGAAACGGGCGAACTTCACCAGGTCGCAACTTTCGAGGAACGCGCCAAGGCTTTGCTTCTGATCGCGGGTCAGGTGAGGGCTGGTCCGCAGTTCGATGAGAAATTCCTCCGTGGTCCGCTCCGGCGCCCGGAGCTTGAATCGTTCCTCGAGATACACACGCGCGGTGTCCGAAACCATCGTGCAAAACAGCTTCGGATCGCCCAGGAAGCGCAACGCCTCGGCCAGCTTCTCCTTCGCGCGGACGTGAGGCGGGATGACGATAGCGATCTTCGCAACGAGCCGTTTCCTGCGCAGGACGAGCCAGACCGTGAGCGCCACGGCAACGACCGCGAGCCCCACCAGCGTCCACCACAGCCAGGCCAGCGGGTCGGGCAAAGCGACGGGCGGCTTGATGTCGCGGATGTCGTTGGTGGCGGCGGTGGTGAGGTTGGTCGTCATACGGAACGCCTGCCCTTAAGGGTCACGTGATGCGTGTTGCGTGATGCGTGAAGCAATGTCGGCTGCAAGCCGCGTTCCCCGCTGCTTGACGCATCACGCACCGCGCACCACGCATCACGCCCCCTCATCCCCTCAACCTCCTTTTCTCCCGCGTCTCGAAAAACTTCCCCAGTGCGGCCCCGTAAGGCTCGCCGGTCCGCAACCGGATGGCGTCGATGTTCGCCGACCGGAACATGCGTGTCAGCTCGGCCTGCGCGCGCTCCTGGCGTTGCTTGAAAGCGGCGCGGTGCCGGCCGACGCTCGTGTTCACTTCGATGAGCTTGCCGGTCTCGGCGTCCTCCAACATCAGCCGGCCCAGCGCGGGCAGCTCCAATTCGAACCGGTCGGCGATTTGCACGGCGACGACGTCGTGCCTTCGGTTCGCCTGCCGCAGCGCGCCGTAACAGCCCAGCGACATGAGCGATTGCCCCGCGCTGTGCCCGCCGGGCATCACGCGCCGCGGCCCGGCGGCCGCCGGCTCAGTTTCGTCCAGAAAATCCGAGATGATCACCGCGATGGCTCGGTGGGCGGCGATGCGGCTCAAGAAATCCAGCGCCTTGTTCAGGCTCGTGCCGTGCCGCTTCGGCTCGTAGAAAAGTATCTCGCGGATGACGCGCAGGACGTGGCGTCGGCCCTTGCGCGGGGGCATGAACTTCTCGACCTCGTCGGTGAATAGGATGAGGCCGACCTTGTCGTTGTTGCGGATGGCGGAGAAGGCGAGCACGGAGGCGATCTCGGCGGCCAATTCGCGTTTCGACTGGTCGCCGGAGCCGAACAGGCCCGAGCCGCTCAAGTCCACGATGAGCATGAGGGTCAGCTCACGCTCCTCGACGAACTTTTTCACGAACGGATGATTCATGCGCGCCGTGACGTTCCAGTCGATGGCCCGCACCTCGTCGCCCGGCTGGTATTCGCGCACCTCCTCGAAATTCATCCCCAGCCCCTTGAAGACGCTGTGGTACTGGCCACCGAGGGTCTCGCTGACGAGCCGGTTGGTGCGCAGCTCGATCTGGCGGATTTTCTTGAGGATTTCGCGGGGGATCATACGGGCGCGGAACGCGGAACGTGGAACGCGGAATGAAAAGCCCCTTGCCTGCGAATCGGCCAAGAGTAGATTGAGCCGATGAGCGCAACCGAGATTCTCGTGCAAATCCGGCAACTGCCTCTACAAGAGCAGCGCGAAGTCTTCGAGCGACTTCGCGACGAATTCGACGATGAGGAACTTTCGGCGGAAGAGATCGCCGAACTGGATCGCCGCGCCGAAGAGGCGTTGAAACACCCGGAGCGTTGCAGGCCCTTGGAAGATGTGGTTGCGGACATCGAAAGACGGTACCGCACCGGGCAATGACGTGTCAGGTCGTCATCGAGGAGGAGGCGGAGAGAGAATTTGCTGAGGCGGTTAAATTCTTTGACGAACGCGAGTCGGTTGGTGCGCAGCTCGGGCTTGCGGATTTTGGTGGGGTTTTCGCGAGGGATCATGGACGCGCGGAGTGTGGTACTTGGAATGCACAGTGACGGGACCTCCCGGCTCTCGGCCTCTCATTAGCACCGGGCTTCAGCCCGGTGTGGTCAGAGCAAGGACGCATCAGCCGCTTTAGCGGCTTTCGCGCAGTTAGGAAACCGCTAAAGCGGTTGAAACCCTCCCTTTCGCCGGACACCGGGCTGAAGCCCGGTGCTAATGAGAAGGAGGCCATCGAATCGGAAAGCGAGCTAACGAGCCGGTTGCTGCGCAGCTCGATCTGGCGGATTTTATTGAGGATTTCGCGGGGGATCATGATACGGATGCCGACGCATATTGGGCGCGTGCCTGTTGAAGCAGCGGCGTGATGCGGTTGGTGCGGTAAAGGACCAGCGCCACGGCGCCGAAGGCCGCACTGCACAACAAGCCGACTTCTCCAGCCCAAAACCATTTGTTCGGGCCGACGAATGAATGGTCGTAAAAGTCCTGATAGAAGCTGTTGTATGAGGCGTGAGCCATCGCGGCGACCCAGACGCTTCCAGAGGCGAGCCGCAACCAGCTAATGAAGACGCCGACCACCACGCAGGCCAACGCATATAAGGCAGCTGTGACATAACGCTGGTGTTGGAAGGTGAGCAGGACAAACGGCACATGCCATGCCGCCCAGATCAGGCCCACGACGAGAATGGGGAAGCGAACCCCCGCCTGCACAAGCTTTGGAAGCAGATAGCCGCGCCAGCCGATTTCCTCGCCCAACGCGCCAACGAATCCGATGACGATGCCCACGGTGGCGACGACCAGGAACCGCTGCGCCAGGAGACCGGCGGTCGTCGCTTCGGCATTGAACCAACTGAAAGGAAACGGCAGTGGCCCGAGCATGGATTGCAGTTTCAGATACGGCGTCAGATGGACTTGTTGCATCAGCGAGGCTGCGGCGTAGGTCGCGGTCGCCAGTCCGCACGGCACGGCATAGGCCAACATCCAAGAACGCAAGGTGCCCGCACGGAAACCAGCGCTGGAAAATCCTTCGGCCGATCCGAGGCGAAACGCGATGGCGACCGTGCCGGGGATCCACATGAGCACAAACGGCACCAGCCCTGCGGGCATCCGAAGCCCGGAACGCAAGGCCCACAAATACGACCAAGACAGCAGGCATGTGACACCTGTGAACGCGATGGCCGCCGACTTCGCTCTGCGACTTTCCGCAGTCATGTTGACGG
>CAZZAQ010000299.1:0-6228 GCA_964652165.1 uncultured Bifidobacterium sp. | reverse complement strand
ACCGGAGAGCAGGCACCGCTTTCGCTTTCATCGCCAGCCATACTGTCTAGGCCACATGAAAGCGTCTCGCATTGCCGTCATCGTTGCTGCTCTCCCGAGCTTGTTGATGCTCGGGGTTTTCTATTCGTTGGCGATTCACATGCGTTGGCAACTCGGAGCGTGGCCGCAGTCGATTGGCGACCGTGGGTTTCCCGCTGCTTTGAGCACGCATGGTCGTTTGGCTTGGGATTACTGCTCGCTTCTGCTCTTGGCTAGCATGGTTGTTGTCCCAGTCGGTATTCTGTTGTGTTTGCTTGTTGTTCGATGGAGGCGGTTCGTGCGTTACTTTGCTTTGTATGCGCTGCTCTATCTCGTTTGCTGGGGCCTCATGCTTTTGGCGCCCGCTCCATTCCTCAACTGGTGGTGGGACTAGCGTGATGTGGCCTAACAATGCGCTGCAGCGCCTATGAGGCCATCGCGCTCCGGTTGCAATCGTGGCCCGTCGCGGGCCGGGTCGCTGAGCTCACCTCGTTGGCAGTTCACGGGTCGGCCCTTATACAAATGAAAATCCTCACACGTTCTAACCGAGTTTATGCCACGGCGCGCTTCGGGCAGCCGGAGATTCGGCTTCGGCACCGACACGGCACAGGCCTCAAGAGTCCGAGCTATATCCTGCGGTGCGGATGCTGCGACGAGCGCTTGGAGATTCATTACGCTGACGACGGTCTGGAGATCGGAGGTGTCAATGGTGCGCTGGAGGACTGGCGAGAGATCCTACTGCCGTTGCTCCGTATTGAGCACCGGGCCGGTCGATTTGTTGATGTGAGTAAAAGGCCAGAGAGAAATGCCACCAAATCGGTGCAGCGAACCGGAGCCAGCCGTGGCGTTCAGTCGAGAAAGCGGAAGTCATCGGCAGCTGGCTCCGGTCGCTGACCATGCGCTGCAGCGCCCGACCACCTCCGCCGCGCAGGAAGGCGAGGATGTTGACCTTGACGATCCGGTGAGATGGTTTCAGGAGCGCAGTGGATAGGCGTCATTCATGAGCGAGTCGGGCAAATCCAGATGGATTGTGACGCTTGTGAAGCGGACAAGGTGAGAGCTACCGCCACCGCGCAATGGCGGCTCGCGGGGACACTCGCCCCACCCGGTGCGAGGAGCCGGCTCGCGGGGACGCTCGCCCCACCAGGCTCTCAGGCCTTCTCCTCGATGAGCTCGCGGCGGGCGCCGCCCAGCAGGTTTTCGATGAAGTTGGTGGTGTAAACGCCGCGGCGGAAGTTTGGATCCTGGAGGATGGCTTGCTGGAAAGGGATGGTGGTCTTGACGCCGGTGAGCATGAATTCGTCGAGGGCCCGGCTCATCATGTCCATCGCGTCGCGGCGGTCCTTGCCGTGGGTGATGAGCTTCCCGATCATGGAATCGTAGTGTGGCGGGATGCTGTAGCCGGCGTAGACGTGGCTGTCGATGCGCACGCCGCGCCCGCCGGGGGAGTAGTACATTTCGATGCGGCCGGGGCAGGGGCGGAAGTCGTCGAAGGGGTCTTCGGCGTTGATGCGGCACTCAATGGCGTGGCCCCGGAACTGGATGTCTTTCTCGGAGATTTTGAGCGGTTCACCCATCGAGATCATGATTTGCAGTTTGACGAGGTCGACGCCGGTGACTTCCTCGGTGATGGGGTGCTCGACCTGAATGCGCTTGTTGACTTCCAGGAAGTAGAAATTGCCGTGGTCGTCGACGATGAACTCGACGGTGCCAGCGTTGGTGTAATGGGCGGTCTCGGCGATGCGGATGGCGGCCTTGCCGAGTTTCTCGCGGAGCTTCTTGAATTTGTTTTCGATGAGGGGCGAAGGGGTTTCTTCGACGATTTTCTGGTTGCGACGCTGGATGGAGCAATCGCGTTCGCCCAGGTGGATGATATTGCCGCGGTTGTCGCCGAGGATTTGGATTTCGATGTGATGGGGGTTCTCGATGAATTTCTCGATGTAAACGCCGGAGTTGCCGAAGGCTTTTTCGGCTTCGGTGCGGGCGGTGTGGTAGCCCTTGACCAGGGAGACGTCGTTGTGGGCGGCACGCATGCCCCTCCCGCCGCCGCCGGCAATGGCTTTGATCATCACCGGATAGCCGATGCGCCGGGCGGCGGCCAGCGCGTCCTGCTCGCTTTCGATGTTGCCGTCCGAGCCGGGTGCAGTGGGCACGCCCGCCTTCTTGGCCAGGGCGCGGGAGACGGCTTTATCTTCGAGGGCGTTCATGGCCCGGCTGCTCGGGCCGATGAAGCGGATGTTGCAGCTTTCGCAGACGTCGGCAAAGTGGGCGTTCTCGCTCAGGAAACCGTAGCCAGGGTGGATGGCGTCAACGTCGGTGATCTCGGCGGCGGAGATGATGCGGTCGATGCGCAGGTAGCTGTCGGCCGAGGGGCCTTTGCCGATGCAAATGGCTTCATCGGCCATTTGGGCGTGCATCGAGTTGGCATCGGCGTCGGAGTAGACCGCCACGCAACGGATGTTCAATTCCTTGCAGGCGCGGATGATGCGCACGGCGATTTCACCGCGGTTGGCGATGAGGATTTTCTCGAACATCGATTTTAAGGTTCCGGGTTCCGCGTTCCAGGTTTCGAGCTTCGCGTTGGGGCTGACTCAATTCCCAAGTGGACGAGCCACGGGCAATTAATTGGAGTCAAGCAGGCCGAATCTTGAAGAGGCTCTGCCCGAATTCGACGGGTTTGGCGTTCTCGACGAGGACTTCGGAAATGACTCCACGGCACTCGGCCTTGATTTCGTTCATCACTTTCATCGCTTCGATGATACAAACGACGGTGTCGGCACCCACCTCGGTTCCGACTTCGACGTAGTTGGCGGCGTCCGGGCTGGGGGCCCGATAGAGGGTCCCGATCATCGGGGACTTGATCTCCGTAGTGCCAGCGGGTACCGCCGACGGGAGCACCGAGATTGGCGCCACGGCGGTGCCGCCGGTCGAAATGGGCAGTACTGGGGGCGCCGGAGCTTCTTCAGCGATAACGACCGGGCCGTTTACCCCGCGTTTGAGGCGAATCTTGAAGTCCTGGCGCTCAAGCTCGAACTCAGAAATTGAGTTCTTCTTCATCAGGTCGATGATGGCTTTGATGTCCTTTAGGTCCACAAGGCCCTCCGTGATGAGCCAGAGGCGAGGTTCGAAGCGGCGTTCATTAAGCAAAAAAGCAGTGACGAACATGCGGCACTGCTTACATCAATCAAATCGGCCGCAGGCTAGAGCCGGGTCTATGGGCCGTCAAGAGGGAAAACTGGTTTAGTCCTGGAGAAGCAGGACATTAAAGAAGGAGTTTTTTGGCCAAAAATAAGCATTTATGGCGTCCCAATAACGTTAACGGCAGCGTCAAGCCCCAAAACGTAAGAGTACGGACCGAAACCCGAGATTTGCCCGCGACAAATCGGTGCGAGCAGCGACTTGTGCCGGAAATCCTCCCGGGCATGGATGTTTGAAAGGTGAATCTCAATGGTTGGAACGCCGGTGGCGTCGATGGCATCGCGCAGCGCGATTGACGTATGGGTGTAAGCGGCGGCATTGATGACCAGCGCGTCGCAGGTGCCCTTGGCCTGCTGGATCCAGCCGACCAGCTCGCCCTCGGCATTGGACTGGCGGAATTCCACATCCACTCGAAGTTCACGGGCGCGAGCCGCCACCAACGCTTCGATGTCCGTCAGCGTCTTGTGTCCGTATTTTTCAGGCTCACGGGTTCCGAGCAGGTTCAGGTTCGGGCCGTTCAGGAAGAGAATCTTCATTTCTTCGGTGTTTGAGGGTAGGAGGGAGAGGGCGGCTTGTCGAATTCATTCATCCGCAGGCCCCAAAGCCACCCGGCGAAGAGGAAGAACGGCCAGGCCAGAGCCGGGATGTAGAGCGCAAACTCGCTGAATCCCTGGGCGGCGAAGGCAAAGACCCCCAGCCACATCGGAAAATGGATGCTGGAGGACGATCCGTGCCGGAATAGAAGCAGCAGGGTGGCGGCAACGAATGCTCCGTAGAAGAGCATCGCCGGCAGGCCGGTATCGCAGCCTTGTTGGAGGTAGTCATTGTGGGCCAAACGCGCCATCTCGGCCTCCGGGGCTTTCAAGGCGGCGTATTGGCGCATGAACGTGCCGGGGCCGTAACCCAGAATGGGGCGCTGGCGAATCATTTGGCCGGCGGCCCGCCAGTAGTCGGCCCGGGCGGCCAGGCTTGAGGCGCCACGCTCAAAATAGCGCGAGTGCTTTCCGAGAAAAGCCAGCCCGCCCACCACCAGCAGCGCGGCGAACAGCGTCGCTTTGAGCCGGAACGTGGCGGGCAGTCGGCAGAGCGCAAGGCCGGCCATCGTCAGCGCAATGAGCCAGCCGGATTTGGAGCCCGACCAGTAGAGCGCGGCCAGTCCCGCCGCAGTGAGTCCCACGCCGAGTCCCCACTTGAACCAGGCATTCCTCCCGATCTGCCGGAGGCCCGCCAGCGTTACTGGCAGCAGCAGCAGAACGCCCCCGGCGAGCGCGTTCGGATAGATGAACGTTCCCCAAATGCGGTCGCTGAGAATCTTTCGCCGAAACTCCGGGGTGTCGAATGGGGCGCGAATCTCGGGCGGCAGATTCTCGAACGCGATGCGTGTCCGTTCCAGCCCACCGAAATGCTGCTCGAGCGCCGTGCCCAGAATCACCACCAGGCCCAGGGCCAATCCAACCCAGGCCGGCCGGAGGTCCCGCAGTTCGCTCAACCCAAAAGCGCCCGCGAAAAAACAAACGACACAGCCGGCGAACTGGAGCAGCGCCAGTTGCGTGAGGCGCCCGTCGACCGTCTGCGTCGCGCTCAGCAAAGCCCAACCGAACCAGGCCAGCGGCAGTGCCAGCAGCCAGCCCAGGCGGCCCGCCTTCCAGCGCCAGACCAACCCTGCCGCCACGGCCAGGACGCCCAGCGCCCCGTAGCTCCACGCCACCGGCCACGACCAGATTAGGAGTTCGTAAAAATTGGAGGGCGCCTCAAGGATGTGGTCGAAGATGACCGGGTTTCCGAACTTCACAGGCACCACCGCCAGCCACAGACCGAACAGCAGGCCAGCGATGCCTTGACGAACGTCCGGAGTTGTTCGGCGGCTGGCGACACTGGGCGAGTGGACACTCATCGGCGGCGATGCACGGACGGCCCGGCGGCTTGGGGTCGAGGCATTAGAGCCGCAGCTTCAGCAAACCCACCTCCAGCGCCAGCGCCTCCTGCACGTTGGAGGCCAGCAGCCGCTGAGTTTGCTCGATCACCTGCAGGTTCTCCGTGGCTCGCCGGGCATCGAGCCGGGCGGCAACGGCGCGGGAGGATTCGGCGAATTCTGGATAGCTCAGCAGCCCCTCTCCCAGCCGCAACGCCTGGAGCCAGACATCGCGCAGCCACCAGTGCAATGCCCCAAGAAAGTCGCCGCGCTGGCTGCGATACTCCGCTTCGATGGCGGCGGCCAGTTCGTCCTCCCACTTGTCCTTCAGGTCCGACTCGATGTCGTCATAGCGCTCCAGCGGCGAGCGCTTGGTCAGACGTTCTTCGATGGATTCGCGCGCCGAGGCCAGTTTGGTCATCAGCACCGAGAGGAGCCGGTAACGGCCGAAGAGGCTCTTGGGCGTTGCTGCCGCGGCCGCGGCGAATTCGCCC
Source organism: uncultured Bifidobacterium sp. (assembly GCA_964652165.1). Lineage (GTDB taxonomy): Bacteria > Verrucomicrobiota > Verrucomicrobiia > Limisphaerales > JADJPG01 > DASTLJ01. Next base: position 606 of record CAZZAQ010000299.1, on the reverse strand, counting down.
AGCCACGCCATCAACGCCGGCTGGCGGTGGCGCGCGCTTTCGCCGGAAAGATTCAATCGCTGGCAGCGCGAGAGGATCGTTTCGATCATCCGCTGCGGATCAGTGGACAGCAGCACAAGCACCACGTCGGCGGGTGGCTCTTCCAGGGTCTTGAGGAAGGCGTTCGCGGCGTTGGCGTTGAGCCGGTCGGCGCCGACGAAGATGCCGACCTTGAACGGCGCCTGGGTCGGCTTGAGGTAAAGCCGGGCCAGCAGGTCGCGAATCTGTTCGATTCTGATCAGGCGCAGCTTCGACTCGGGGCGCAGTGAGATGACGTCCGGGTGCATTTCCTCATTGACCTTGCGGCAGCTCAGGCACGCGTCGCAGCAATCGAGCGGCAGCCCCCCCGGCGACCGGCGCGGCGGGTTCTCGCACGTCAGCGCCTTGGCCAGCGTGCGCGCGACGGTTTCCAGTTCGCCCAGGTCCGACCCGGTGAAGAGATACGCGTGCGCAAGCCGGTCGTTCTCGAGGCCGCGCTGGAGCAGGCGCACCGCCTCCTGCTGCTCGGAGAGACGGGCGAAGCTCATGGTCAGCGGGCGGGCTGCGCCGGCGCTTTGGGCATGACGC
>CAZZAQ010000298.1:0-6231 GCA_964652165.1 uncultured Bifidobacterium sp. | reverse complement strand
TGGGTTACTCCAGCAGCGTGCGCCGGATCCCGCGCGCCTGGCAAGCGATTGGTTCCTTCGGCATTTGAAGCGACCTGCGAATTCTCCACTTCGTCATTGCGCCGCCGGGGCGGACCGTGGATAGTTTCGCCGCCTGAGTCGGAGCGTAGCTCAGCCTGGTAGAGCACTTGCTTTGGGAGCAAGACGTCGCAGGTTCAAATCCTGTCGCTCCGACCAGTTTTTCTTTGGATTCAGGTGGCTGGCGTCACGGTTGGGAACTCATTTTGCGGCGCGCTGGCCGTGGTTCCCACTCGATCACGATGCCAACAAAGGGCAGGCAGCTGTGCTCACCGGCCTCCAGCCGGTGGTGCCGAAGGGAACTCTGTTTCGTCCCCAATCGTCCCAAATGCCGCGAAAGGCCGACGCTCCCAATAGCCCGGATCGGACGGATTAATGGGAGGGCGAGCCAAATTTCTTTTCGAGCCCGTTATGGATAACTGCGATTCGGCGTAAAATGCGCGCCTAACGACAATCAGATAGCAAGCAAGAAAAACGACGCATCCGATATGCCAGCCGACAACAAAGACAGCCTCTCGCACATTCGCAGTTTCTTCACACGGCAATCCGACCTATGCCCGCGACTCTCGAACTGCGAAGCGGTCCCTGTTGCCACCAGCGCAGGTTTGGGCGGCGATCCTGGACAACGAGTGGGCACGAAATCGTGGCGCCGGTCTACCCCCTTGCCTTCCAGGCTTGCGACGCTATATTGTCGCAATGAAGACGCTGACTGCCACGCAAGCCCGCCAGAATTTGTCCCACTTTCTCGCCCGGGCCATCCAGGGCGAGGACATCGGCATCGTGTGCGGCGGCAAGATTGTGGCACTCCGCCCGGTCGAAGTGTATTCGGAGGACTACGCCCTCCAGGAATATGGGCTGAGCACGGAAGAGATGGCGCGCGTGGAAAAGAACCTGCTGAAGAAAGCCGCCCGTGAAAAAGCCAGGCGATGGGACGGAACGGTCAAGGGACTTCGTGGTTGAAGTCGGGCCCGCCTGGGCGCGGTGGGCCAAACGACGCACGGATGCCGAACTGGCGGAGGTGCGGGACCGGCTTGAGCAACTCAAGGAGGGGTTCGGCAAGCCGCACCTCCATGCCGGGGCCGGGATTCGCCGACTCTCGCCTCGCGTCCTGGAGTTCCGCATCTCACGCGGGCTGCGCGTGGTGTTTTTGTTTGTGAAACCGCGCACTTTCCGCCTGATGATGATCGGCAATCACGACGAAGTGCGCGCCTGGCTCAGGGAGAATGCGTAGAGCATCCGTACCCGAAGGCTCGTTCGCCACTCTGGATCTTCACGGCCCCTCCCTTTGCTAATGACGCGTTCAGCGCGCCTCCAGATCGAAGCACGCCATCTCGACGGCATTGCGCACCAGCAACCGTCCGGCGGCAATGGCGGGATGGTTCCACGTCTTGCCCCGGATGCCCGGCGATCGGGCGACCTCGACGAACTTGTCCGGCATGGCTTTGACCAGCGCCAGTTCGCCATCGCCGCCCAGCACCACGAGGTGCCCGCCGGCCAGCAGCAACTGCCCGTAGCCGTAGCGCCCGTCCTTCCAGCGCCGAGCGCCGGTCGCCGCGTCAATGCAAGTGAGGATGCCCTCGTCGAGTCCGTAAACGAAGCCGTCGTGAAAGACCGAGCTGTTGAACTTGTTCTTCAGGTTCTGGTTTTTCCAGACCTGCCGCGCGACGAGGCGGTCGCCGTGGCGGCCGATTTCCACCAGCGCGCAGCCCGTTCCGTAGCCGCCGGAGACGAGGAAGCGGTTCGTCCCGACCAGCACCGGGAGGACGATGCTGTTGTCGTACTGCACCTGCCAGGCAAACTCCCAAAGCACGGATCCATCCTCCGGCTTGAGGCCGACGAGTCGAGTCGCCGCGGCGAGAAGGATTTGCCGCTCGCCCGCCAGCGTGACGAGCATGGGCGAGGTGTAAGCCAGCCGCTCGTTAAGCGCCGCCCACACCGGCTCGCCCGTGACTTTATGAAACGCGAGCACCGTTTTGCCGGCGCCGCCGTCGGGATCGCCGGAGAGCACAATGACCGTGTCGTCCACGATGAGCGGTGAAGTGCTGAGCGCGAAGTAGAGGTTTTTGGCGCGGGCTTCGGCGAGGACGTTTTTGCGCCAGAGCAGCCGGCCGCTGGCGGCTTCCAGGCAGCAGAACTCGCCTTCGGCCCCGAGGCTGTAAAGGCGGCCATCGTGCCACGTCGGCGTCGCCCGCGGGCCGTCGCCGCCCATCGACTCGGAGAACGCCGCCGGATAACTGTGCACCCAGAGTTCCCGTCCGGTCGCCACATCGTAGGCGGTGACGGCTTCGCGGTCGCGGCGCTGCTCGATCGTGAAGGCGCGTCCGCCAGCGATGACAAATGACGCGTAGCCGCCGCCGATCGGCTGGCGCCAGAGCTTGCGCAAGCCGCCGGCGGGCCAATGGGTCAGGATCGGCCGTTCGGCGTAATGCCCGTCGCGACGCGGCCCGCGGAAGTCGGTCCAATAGGCGCCCGAACTCAACGCGGGCAATGTGGCTTCGGAAAGCGCGTTGGTTTGCAGCGCTCGGTGCCGTTCGACGGACTCGTAGTTGGGCTTCGTTTTTCTGAAAGTGAGTACCGGCGGGAAGCCGCCCCGCCACTCGATCTCGAGTCCTCCGACCAGCATCAAGATCCCGACAATGAGCGCCGCGTAGAGAATCGAGTAAAACAGTAGCCCGACAGACCCAAGGATCTTTCTGCCGAGGCGCACGTCCCGACTGCGCCAGAGCAGCACCAACCCCAGCGGGGGAAGGAGCAAGGAAACAATCCGAATGCGCTTGAGCGGCGGCGAAGCCATCCGCTGTCGATAGCCCAGGGAACTGCGCGGTTCAATCCCCGCGTTGCACCGGCCGCGTCGACCGCGGACGCTGATGCCGTCATTGGAGCACAAGCCCAGCGCGAAGGGCGAAGTTCCAGGTGCGCAGTCCGGAGCCAATTCTTCAGTTGGCAAATCCGATCGGTCGCGGCCGATGGACGAGAACGCACTCAGGGACGTGTGTTCGGATCTTCCACCAGCAAACCTTCAGCTTGTGCCGCCCGATTGAGTTCGGCGTCAGATGAGCTGAAGGTCAGGCTGGGCAAACCATCCGCAACCCGCCGTCGTTCCAACTGGGTGGCCGCCGCAAGGTGGAGAGCATCGGAGCCGCGCAGGGCATGGGCCTGAATGTGATTCAGAGCGTGACTTGCCAGCCGCGGTGTGATTTCGATCACGCGAAACTCATGGGCGAAGGCGTGTCGGAGTTGGTTGATTCCTACTGAGGCATCAGCCGCGGTGAGATTGCCCGCCCGGGCCTGCCGGGCCAGCGTCGCTGCCACCTCCAAGATCGCGAGCCGAGCGACGAAGATCTGATGCCCAGCCGCCGGATCAGTGAGGGCACGAACCCACGCGGTGCCGCGCTCCAGCACGTAACGCTTGATCAGCGCGCTGCTATCGAAGAAATGGGCCGCCATTCAGCGCCGTTCCTCGATGAGGATTTCGGAGAGAGGGCGACCGCGCGCGGCAAGTGGAGGGCCAAGTTGAAACGGTGGGACGTCCGGCGGCGGAGGGACAGGCATGGAAAGCCACCCTTCGGTCGCCAGCCTGCCTTCGAAGTCCTGTTCGGCTGGCGAGCCGGTGGCGGAACCGTTCATCCCGCGCACCAAGGCAACCAACTCTTGGCGCTCTGCGTCGCTCCAGGATTTTAGCTCTTTAAGGATTCTTTTGAGCGCCTGACTCACGAGAATCTCTTAACATGGAACCAAACTGTCTTCAAGGCAGTTTCCCGCTGCTGACGTTAGGCGAATTGACCGAGCCGCCCAAATATTCTTCGCCTCCGTCTGCCAGCGTGGTTCACTCTTGCTTCACGAACGCGATGAACCCGGCTGGCTTGCACCTCAAAGGTCTCGACTACTCCGTCGTGCAGCAATGCATACACTGCGGCCTTTGCCTGCCGACCTGCCCGACTTACGACGCCACGAAGCTGGAGCGCAACAGTCCCCGAGGCCGCATCGCCCTCATGCGCGCCATCGCCGACGGCCGGCTCGAAGCGACCGAGGCGTTCGCGGAGGAGATGTATTTCTGCCTCGGCTGCCTGGCGTGCATGACCGCCTGCCCCGCCGGCGTCAATTACGCCGAACTCTTCGAGCACGCCCGCGCCGAGGCCGAGCAAAGCGGCGTGCTCCAATCGCCCAAACGCGACGCCATCCGTGACCTGACGCTGCGCTGGCTTTTCATGGACCTGGCCTGGCTGCGCTTCGCCGGGCGCCTCCTGCGGCTCTACCAGCGGCTGGGATTGCAAACGCTCGTGCGCCGCTCGGGAATCCTGCGGCTGCTTCCCAAACGCCTCCGCGAACTGGAGGCCATGACGCCTACAGTGCAGCCGCGGTTCACCGCCGATCTGGTTGCGCCCGTGACGCCGGCCTTCGGCGCGAAAAAATTCCGCGTCGCGATGCTCGCCGGTTGCGCGCAAGACTTGATCTTCAGCGACGTGAACCGCGACACCGTCGAAGTGCTCGCGCGCAACGGCTGCGAAGTTCACACGCCGCCCGGCCAGCATTGCTGTGGCTCGCTCCATGCGCACAACGGCGAATGGAAATTGGCCCAGCGGCTGGCGCGAAAGAACATCGACCAGTTCCCGCCGGACCAGTTCGACGCGATCATCACCAATGCCGGCGGCTGCGGCTCGCACCTCAAGCACTACGCCAAACTCCTCGACGGCGACGACGTCTACGAAGGGCGCGCGCGCGAATGGGACCGCAAAGTGAAGGACATCCACGAATGGCTCGTGCAGATCGGCATCGAGCCCCCCTCCGCCGGCACGGCGCAAACCGTTACCTACCACGAGAGCTGCCATTTGTGCCACGGGCAACAGGTGGTCTCGCAGCCACGCCAGCTCCTTCAGGCGATTCCCGGAGTGAAGCTCGTCGAGCTGCCGGAATCCAACTGGTGCTGCGGGAGCGCCGGCATTTACAACCTGACGCAGCCGGAGATGGCCGGCCAACTCCTGGACCGGAAGATGAAGCATATCCGCTCGACGCGGTGCGAAGTGGTCGCGACCGGGAACCCCGGCTGCCTTCTCCAAATCGTCAACGGGGCCGCCCGCGAGGGGATTGCGCTGCGGGTGGTGCATCCGATCACGTTGTTGGCCGAGGCTTACCGGGGGAGCAAGGCGTAAAACGTAAAACGTAAAACGTAAACAGCAGAGGGAGGCCAGGAATTACGGTTGGGCAATGGCTGCTCTTACGTTTTACGTTTTACGTTTTACGTTTTACGTTTTACGTTTTACGCTTCTCTCCAATGAACCCCAGAGTCCTCATCCTCTGCACCGGCAACTCCTGCCGCAGCCACATGGCCGAAGGCATCCTGCGCGCGGTCGCTGGCGATTTTCTCGAAGTCCACAGCGCCGGCTCGAAACCCGCAGGGTACGTCCATCCCCTGGCGATCCGGTCGCTGGCGGAGATCGGCATCGACATTCGCGCGCACCGCTCGAAAAGCATGAACGAGTTCCTCGATCAGAACATCGAAACGGTCATCACGGTTTGCGGCAAGGCCGACCAGGTTTGCCCGACCTATCCGGGCCAGGTGAACCGGTTGCACTGGCCGTTCGACGACCCCGCGCACGCGACCGGTACTGAGGAGGAGCAAATGGGCGTGTTCCGCCGCGTCCGGGACGAGATCCGCGCCAAGTTCGAAGGCTGGGCGGCGCAGCAGCGGACGCGGGTCTCGCGGTGATGCTCAGCATGAGCGTAAGTAATTAGCGTAGCTGCGACCGTGAGGTCGCGGTCTGGATGCTCAGACCGGAACGGAGTCAATCCCAACGCCCGACGCCCAATGTCCTCGTCCCGCGACCTCACGGTCGCAGCTACGCTAAATGCATACGCGCGAACCGAACCATCCTCAGCGGTTCCCTGGCTTCCCGCGCGCCGGCTGCTCGATGCCGTGCAGGGCCGAGAGGGTCGAGATGTCCACCAGCAACTGCTGGATGTTGAAGCCGGACGCGGTGAAGGATTGGCGCAGGCGGTCCGGAACGTCGGCGCCGTAGGCGCGCATCGGCTGTTTGACGACCTGGTGGAAGAGCTGTTCGATGAAGGCATTGTGGGCGTGCTCGCTGCCGGCGGCGAACTCGGCCACGTCGCGCGCTCCGCGAAGCCGGACCTTTTCGCCGTCGTCAGTCGTGTATTCACTGGCGGCGTCGATGG
>CAZZAQ010000297.1:0-6241 GCA_964652165.1 uncultured Bifidobacterium sp. | reverse complement strand
GGCGGGGGGGGGGGGGGGGGGGGGGGGGGGGGGGGGGCATACAAAACCCTTGAACAACTTCAGCAACTCCGCCCTTGCCACCTCATCCTTCGTCTCGCGCGCGGCGGTGATGCCTTTGAGGCGGTCTTCAAGGCTCGCCTTTGCGTCGTTGATTTTCGCGATGAGCACGCGGCTGGCAGTGGTGTCGCCGAGGAGCGTGGCGAGGCGGCGGGCTTTGTCTGCTAGCTTCGGATTCGAGGTGAGCTTTTGGAAAATCGGTTCGAGTGGAATGGTGGGCGGCAGGCCCTTGCTCTTGAAAGCGTCAATCAGCCCGTCGAGTGCGGCCTCAGCCAACGTGGTCTTGCTGGCGAGGCCGGCAAGGTGCTCCATCGCGGCGTTGAGGTGTCGGGTGCGCGCGGCGGAATCGCTCACGTCGCAGATGCGGCGCATGACGCGGCGCAGGCAGTAGGCACTGACGGAGTTTTCGTTCGCGCTGACGAGCGGGAAGAACGGCTGCGGGTCCGCCGCCACGCGCGGCTCCATCGCCATCCAGACGATGTGCGGGTAGTAGAAGTCGCCTTCGACGCTGGGGCGGGAGAGCAACACTTTGAAATGTGGAATCAACTGGGCAGTCGTGGCAGTTGAGGGGGCAGTCGTGTCCACGGTCAATGATGCTGAAGTGAAATGACGCAGCGCCACTGCAACTTCGGCGCGCACGTGCGGTTCGGAATTCGTTGCGAAGGCCAATAATCGGGAACTCGCCTTTTCGCTCCAAAGTCCACGCTCACCAGTGATTCGCACTGCAAAATGTGCGTTACCCAACCAGAAGCCGGACGGCTGCCACGGAGCTCGAGTTCGGTCCAGTAAAGATCTTCTACAGACGGCACAAAATGACAGCATTCCCGAGGCGTGCAATACGAACAGGCACGCCGCAGCTTCGGAGCGCGTTGGCATTCGTCCAGACCAGTTGTTATTTCCTACGCCATGCCAAATCAGTCGCGATTGATACATCTTCGTTCTCTCCGTCGCGTTTGTTTGCAGACGTTCCACAAGAACCCGTTGAGCGGTCCGGACCTCCCAATTGTTCGAACTGCCAAGCGTCCAAAGAAGGTCCATGCTACTCAATTTTGCCAGGTCGGGTTCGTTTGGCTTGTCGAGTCGGCGGTTGGGACCTCGTTTGGTTGAAACCGCCTTCCCCTTCTCCTCCCCCACCCACACCACTCGCCAGATGCGGCCCAGTTCGCGGTCCACGCCTTCGGGGTCGGCCTGGGCATTTTGGTAGCAGGGATATTTGTCGCACCAGTCGGCGATCCACATCGCGCCGTCGGGACCGGTCTGAGTGCTCACGGGACGAAACCAGCGGTCGTCGCTCGCCAGGAACGTGCCGCCGCCGATCTGGTAATCGCCCTTGCGCGGGCCGAGCAGCTTGGTCTCGCGCTCGGCGCGGTAGGTCGAGCCGACGGGTGTGAGTCGATCGCAGTTGATGGCGCTCTCGTGAATGTTGCCGATGAAGACCAGCCCGCGCCACTCGGCGGGCCATTGGTCGCCCTGGTAAATGCAGATGCCCGCGTGCGCGGCGCGGAAGTGCCGCCAGTCCACGATGGCGGGCAGGCCCTTGCTCGGCAGGTCGCCGACGTAGCCGTAAGGATTCGCCCAGGTGCCGCCCTGGCGATTGTATTGTCCGCCCGGCGCCATGTGGAAGAGATGATGAATCACACAGGCGCTCACGAAGGCATCGCCGCGCTCGTTCCAATCCACGCCCCACGGATTGCTCGTGCCGTCGGCGAACACCTCGAATTTCTTCGTGCGCGGATGGTATCGGGCGAGCGCGGCGTCCATCTGCACGCCAAAGCCATCGGGGTCGTGCTGATTCGTAGCCGCGTCTCGTGAGAGCGCGGATGGCTGTGCGTAGGGAGAGGTGTCCGCGCCCTCACGGGACGCGGCTACAGGATCGCGCACCTTCGAGTGCGTGAAGACGCCGTGGGTCATGTAAAGCCAGCCGTCCGGCCCCCAGGCGAAGCCGTTGAGCAATTCGTGGCGGTCTTCCATTCCGAAACCGGTCTTGAGCACCGTGGTCTTGTCCGCCTTGTCATCGCCGTTAGTGTCTTCGAGGAAAAGCAGGTCCGGCGCGACACCCAGATAAACGCCGCCATTGCCGAGCGCCAGGCCCGTGGCCAGCGAGTAACCGTCGGCGAAGACGCTCACCTTGTCCGCCTTCCCGTCGGCGTCGGTGTCTTCGAGAATCTTGATGCGGTCGCGGCCCTTCTCGCCCTTCTTCGCGCCTTTGGGGTACTCATACAACTCGAGCACCCAAAGCCGCCCACGTTCGTCCCAAGTCATGGCGACGAGATTCACCACTTCGGGTTCGCTGGCGAACAAGCGCACCTCGAAACCCGGCGGCACATTGATCTTCTTTTGCGATTCCTCCGGCGCGAGCGGCGGCGTCTCGGTCGCTTTATAAACGCCGGAAAGCTGCTTGCCCGACGGCGCGTTCGTGTAGATTGGAAAGCCGAGCGGTTTCGCGTGGTCGGGCTTGTATCCGGCGGCGAGCGCAGGGAGCGCGGGAACGGCGATACAGAAGGCGAGCGCGATTCGTTTCATAGCTGGGGAAGCGAGAGTAGCGGACAGGCCGGCCGCGCGGCAACGCCGTTCGTTGGGTGCTCCGATGATTCGCCCTACTTCTTCGCCTTAGCAGCCCGTTCAAAAACTCCCGGTGTGGCTGTAGCGGCGGTCTGCGACCGCCGACTTTGAGCCAAAACCTGCGCTAGGTTCGGCGCTCATAGAGCGCCGCTACAGTTTTTGAACGGGCTCTTAAGCGAAGACTTGGTCAGAGCCTGTTGGGTTTGGACTCCGCGCTAATCTCATCAAGCAGCGAGTCCACAGCGTCGTCCATCGCCTTTTCACGCGGGCCTTTGAAGCGGATGACGCCCTTGTGGTCGAGCACGTAGAGGGTCGGCCAGCCGTGGACGTTCCACTTCGAGGCGATGGGACCGCTGGTGTCGCCGCCGTCCCAGAACGAGCGCCAGGTGATATTCTCTTTCTTGAGCACCTGTTTGAGCTTCGCCTTGGGATCGCTGTTCACACCGACGATGGCAAACGGCTTGTCCTTCAACCGCTGCACGAGCGACCGCTCGTGTGGGTACATGGCCCGGCAAGGGCCTCACCAATCGCCCCAGAAGTCGATCACCACCACCTTGCCGCGATAGTCGCTCAACTTAAGCTTCTTCCCGTGTACGTCTTCGCCTTCGATGTCGGGCGCGGTCTGGCCGATGGCGAGGTGGCGAAGCTCGAACAGTTCGCCTTTGGCAGCGTCGGCCAGCGTGTTGCCGTAGCCCTTCACATCGCCGTAATTCGCGGCGACTTCCTCGAAAAGCTTCTCCGCCTCGGCGATGCTTCTTTGACCCGAGCGATCTTCGGCCCGCAGCACTCGGCCCAGGGCGTAGGTCCCCCAACCCTTGACCTCGTGCTCCGTGACCTCCTTGAGCAGCGAACGCAGCCACGGCTCGGCGGTCGTGCGCTCCGAGTAAATCAACGACTGCGCGACCCGAGTCATCCGCGGGCTCTTCGCGTGGTGCTTCAGCAACAGCTCCAGGCTCGTCTCGCGCTGCTTGCCGCTCCGGCAGTTGGTGACGATCCAGACCAGCGCGTCGAGCGCGGCGCTGTCCCGCGGGTTCTCCTGCGCCAGCGCGAGGAAGCGCGCCGCGTAAGATTCGGCCTGCGGATATCGAAGCTTCTCGCGCTCCGCGTCGGTCTTGGCCTGGCTGTACGCCGTGAAATACTTCTCCCGAGCCGTATCGTATTCTTTCACGAGCGCCTCGTAGCGCTCGGAAGCCGCGCCAGCCTTTTCCTTTTTCTTCGGGGCGTCGGCGGCGTGGGCGGCGAGCCATCCGGCGCCGCCGGTGAGCAGGAGCAGGGACAACAGGATTCGTTTCATGCGTGCCTCCATCGATGGGTTTCGTCTGTGGCCACGACAATGAAATGCCAGTCCGGCCGTCTGGTTTCAAGTTCTCTTTGGCGCTTATTGCGCCGGCAGGCGCATCCGGGCACTGCTCCCGTTGGCAAGCAGGTCAGAGCGCGGCCTTTAGGCCGCTTCATCGTTCCTAAGCCGACAGGTCAACCGTTTCGTCAATGCCACTCGGACGCTGAAGCGGCCTAAAGGCCGCGCTCCAGGGGCAGTGTCCGGATGGGCCCTTCGCCGGCCCGCAAGAGTCGTCCAATCTGACCGGAATTGGCGATTTGCGGCTATATTTGGCTGTTCACGGAACGCGCCAAGTGCTATTGGATTCTCAATCCTCATGCGAAGGCGTCCGTCACTCTTGTTTCTGGCTTGCCTGGGATCCGGCGTGTTTGGCGCCGACGCTGCGGGGGCGGAGTTGACTGGCATCTTGCGGGACAACCTGGGGCACGGGCTGAGCAACCTGACCGTGAAGGCCAGTTACTACGATTCGACGGGTGGCTCGATTCAAATCGTCAGCACGACCGATGCCGCCGGACACTTCAGTTTGTCGGGCGATGACGGCTTTTGGAGCATCGAAGTTGCGCCCGATGAATTGAATTCTCGCGGTTACTTGAGCGTGTCCAGCCAGTACTACGTGACCGACAGCGCTTCGTTACCGCTCGCCACGCGCAAACTCGATTTCACCCACCGCATTGCCGGTCATCTGGCCGATGAGGCGGGGCTGCCCCTGGCCGGCTACTCCCTGCGGGCACGCATCACGGAGAACAACGCGCTGTTCGAGACCAACGTGGTGACGGGCGCCGACGGCTCGTTCCTCCTCGCCGCCACGCCCGCGGTGTGGACCTTGCACGACCTGGCGCCGCCGGAGGGTGTCAGCACCGTGCGCGTGTTCGGCGAGCAACCCGTGGAAGTCGAGGTGACAAACATCGAGAAGCAGGTCACGCTCACGGTCCCCGCGGCGACCTCGACGATTCTTGTGACGGCGACGAACCTCGGAGGGTGGGCAATCGCCGTCGAAACCGAGGCGTTTGGTCGGAGTTACCGCCTGCTGGAGCCGGTGCCGGAGGCTGTGCCGTCGTGGGGAGGTCCTCCGCTTGCGTTCGAGGTTTTCAATGGGATCTGGCGTGTGTCCGTCACGGATACTGATTCGCCTTTTAGGTCCCAGTCGGTGACGCTGCCGGCTCCCCTCCTGGTCGTTGTGACCAATCAAGGCGTATCGGTGACGCTGGCGGGCCTGCCGAATGCGCCGACATTGTATTCGCTGAGCGTCCGTCTGGTGACGGAAGGCGGCGCCGTGGTGACCAATGCGCACGTGTTCTCCAGTTCATACTTAGGCTCTCCGACCCTCATCGGACCAGCGCTGCCACTGCCGCCGCAGCCGAATGGGGCCTCGGGCCTCTTCAATCTCCAGCTTGCGGAAGGCCGTTGGACCATCATCGCTTCAACGAGAATCCATCCGTTCTTTGCCGGGTGGGGCATCTCGCGCCAGATCGTCATCACAACCAACTCGCCGTTGCCGGAAATCACGCTGGTCTTCCCGGAGCCTGGGGTGGGGCCGCGGATCTTTGGGACGCTCACCGCCTCCGATGGGTCTCCGACAGACTCGCACCTCGTTTCGCTGCAAATGACAAACCATGGGACCAACTACCTCGGCTCGCTGGTCACCGATGCGCTCGGCCAGTTCGGGACGAACGTCCCGCCCGGGCGTTGGCACGTGCAAACCTACGCCTACTGCCCGCTCGCTTCCGCTGTGGTGGTATCGAACCAGGATGTGGAATTGAATTTCGCGTTCTCCGTCCCGGTGCCGGGGGAGCCAATCCCCGTCAGCCTCCGCGTCGTCGATGACAGGGGCGAAGCTGCGCCTGATGTCTGGGTGACTCTGATCGGCTTCGATTACCAATACCTCCCTGCCAACCCCCTGCTTTCGCACCCGCTTCCGCCAGCCATCTGGAGTGTATCGGTGGATAATCTGGATAACTCAATCTACCCCGGGGCGACACCGACATACGTGCTCCCCCCAGGCCTGAACTGGCAGCTCTCTGCGGGCATGACGGCCACCAGTCTCGTGCTGGTCACCCGCCACACCACTTCGCGAATCGAAGGCCGGCTCCGCGATGAACAGGGCCGATTGCTCTCGAGCGGATACGCAACCGCCTGGTCGAGCGTGAACGGCACCAATTTCTGGGCCTATGGAAACATCGCCTCCGGTTACTTCTCGCTGAATGTTTTTCCCGGCGAATGGCAGGTGGGCGCCGCTGTTTCCGGCTACCCCAACCTCGGGAGTTTGCCTGGCTCGGCGCCGGG
>CAZZAQ010000296.1:0-6262 GCA_964652165.1 uncultured Bifidobacterium sp. | reverse complement strand
CCGGGGGTCGTCACCGGCAACCCGGTGTTGCTGGGCGGTTCGGTCGGACGACGCGAGGCGACCGGCCGCGGCGTCGGCTATCTGGCCAACCGCGTGATGGACGTGCTCGGGCTCGACGCCGGTAAATCCACCGCGGCCGTGCAAGGTTTTGGCAACGTCGGCTCGGTCGCCGCGTATTCGCTCGCCAGGTACGGCGTGAAGATCATCGCGGTCAGCGACGCCACCGGCGGCCTGTTCAACAAGGCCGGGCTTGACTTGCGCGAACTGGAACGCCACGTCGCCCGCGCCGGCACCGTCGCGGGCTTTCCCGGCGCGGAGGCGATCACCAACGCGCAACTTCTCGCGACCCCATGCGACATTCTCGTTCCCGCCGCGTTGGAACGACAAATCACCTCGGCCAACGCGGCCCAAATCCAGTGCCGCATCCTCGCGGAAGGCGCCAACGGGCCGACCACGCCCGAGGCCGATCTCATCCTTGACCAGCGCCCCGAGATCTTCGTCATCCCGGACATCCTCTGCAACGCGGGCGGCGTGGTGGTGAGCTACTTCGAATGGGTGCAGGACTTGCAGAGCTTCTTCTGGAACGAGACCGAAGTGGTCGACAAATTGTTCCGCATCCTCGAAGGCGCCTTCACCCAGACTCTCAACTTCAGCCGGAAGAACAAGGTCAGCATGCGCACCGCGGCGCTCGCGCTCGGCCTGCGGCGCGTGCACGAGGCGAAGCGCGCGCGCGGACTCTTTCCATGAACTTGGTAGGGCCGACCTGCCGGTCGGCCTGGACGCGCAGCAGCTACGCGGATCCGCGGTAAGAAGCACGTTCTTCCCGCCGGTGGAGATCGGACGTTTTGGTACCACTCAAGTTCCAAGTCCGAATTACCTTTGTCGGAACCTTTGTCAGAGTCGTATCCGGCAATTGACGGGATCAACTCGTCCGACAAAGGAGTCGACAAAGGTTTCGACAAAGGTGGACCCAGCCTCAGTAGAAAATGGCCAAATCACGGAGGCGCGTCCGGACCGAATTCGGCCCCGCCGGCGCCTGAAGTGGAAAACAGGCGCCGAGTTTCCACTGGCCCGCAGTTGACTCGCCTCCGCGGCTCAGGCTTCCATCACGCCACTTATGTTCGATTGGATCTCAAGTCCTGAAATCTGGATCAGCCTGCTCACGCTGACGTTTCTCGAAATCATCCTGGGCATCGACGCAAGTCGTTCCGGAGTATCCAAAGTCAGACCGACTCGCGCCCCACTTCGAGCCTTGTCGCGTCCGGCCGAGGTGATACATTCCGGCCTGTGCCCACAGTTTTGCGGACCCGCGGGTTTCGGTTTTTCTTTTTCAGCCGAGAGGGCCATGAGCCGCCACACATTCATGTCGAGCGCGCAGAAAAGTACGCCAAGTTCTGGCTGGAGCCGGTGGCATTGGCGGAATCGCGGGCTTTTCGAAGTCACGAACTGACCGAGGTGCGCAAGATGGTTGAAGAGCATCGCGAGGAGTTTATAATGGCATGGAATGAACACTTTAATCGTTAAAACGGTTGCGGATGCTGTGGGCGTCTCGTTCACCGAGGATTCGCTCGTTGTCACTCTGACCGACGGCCGACAGGTGTCGGCGCCGCTGGAGTGGTTTCCCCGCCTTCGCGACGCCACGCCGAAGCAACGCAAGAACTGGCGTTTGATCGGCGGCGGCGTGGGAATTCACTGGGAGGAGATCGATGAGGATATCTCCGTCCGGAGTCTGCTCGCCCAGTAAGCGCTGCCACTGCTCCGGAACTGCGGAATCGGCTGCGCAATCGGCTGCGCAATCGGCCTTGATGCGGAGGCACTGGTCTGCTCTACTGGGCACAGGGTCAACGAAGGCATTCAAACCAAGGCGCTTTCGATCATCGAAATGAACGACAAGGCAAAGATGCCAATGCGTGAACGGAACCCATGACCGCCGCTGAATACCGGAAGATTACCTGCCCGTTTTGCTCCGGGCATATTGAATGCAGCGCGAAAGACACCGGCATCGTCGTCAACTGTCCGCATTGCGCACAGGAATTAGTGTTGGAATTGCCTCCCGTGCCGGAGCAGCGAGGCGGACGTTACCTCCCCATCCAGAAGCCAAAGCCGACTCGCAGTGTCGCGATTCTGGTCGCAGTAGCCAGCGGCGGGCTGGCCTTCCTTGTTAGGCTTGGTCGGCATTCTGGCGCGGCCGGAAAAGATCGGTGTGGGCATCGTCGCCACGCTGCTGTTGGCGGCGGCCCCCTTGGTCTATTTCTTGCCCGCGCTCGTCGCCGAGCAACGGTGTCATCGCAACGCGATGGTAATCACGGTCACGAATTTGTTCCTGGGCTGGACGTTCTTGGGCTGGGTGGTAGCGCTGGTCTGGGCGTGCACTTCGAATGTGGAGGGGCAGACGCCGTGAGCAGTCTGATCGACGATTTTTGGAAGTGAGCGATGCGCTCCTCGATGCAGTCGGCGGCTCTGGCTCCACTCTGGCCGGTTTGAACTCTGACTCATGACATAGGAAGGAGCGGGGAGGTAGGTAAACGGGCCTCACGCCCTCACTTCTCCACTCCCTGACTCCCAAAGGCTCCTCTACTCCGCGCTTGCACAGCTAGAGAGGCCTTGCACACTCGCGGCATGTCGAATGGAACGAATCCCCCGAAAAAACGCGGCTGTCTGTTCTATGGCTGCCTCACGCTGATCATCGTCGGCCTCGCGGTGGCGGCGATGATCACCATCGGTATTTTCTATGCGAAGAAGAAACTGCTGGCGCTGGTGGACGATTACACGGACGCGGCCCCGCAAACGATTGAGACGATCACGTATCCGCCGCCGGAGCGCGCCGCCCTGCAAACCCGGCTCACCGCTTTCAAGGAGGCTATCGACAAGAGCCGGGCCGGTGACGAGCTCGTGTTGACCGCAACCGACCTGAACGTGCTCATCGGCGAGAACGCCGATCTGAAGGGCAAGCTCTTCGTCACGTTCGAGGACGACCAGGTGAAGGCAAAAGTCGCCATGCCCCTCGATGCGGTCAGCGAAGCGCTCGGCTTTCAAAAACTGAAGGGACGCTATCTCAACGGCGCCGGCGCGCTGCGGGTCGCGTTGGAGGCCGGCCAGTTGGATGTGCGCGTGGAATCCATCCAGGTGCGGAACAAGCCGCTTCCGGCAATCATCATGACCGAGTTGAAAAAGAACAACCTCGCCCGCGACGCGAATCGGAATCCGGAGCAGGCCAAGGAACTCCAGAAGTACGACTCGCTCCGCATCCAGGACAACAAGCTCATTATCCGCAGCAAGTGAACCAGGATGCAAGTCGAGAGACCCACGAAACTCTGTGGCGTGTTCGAGAAGTTTGACCTGTCGTCGGAATCGCAGACGTAAGAAGCGACGTGTTGCGTGTTGCGTGTTGCGTGAAGCAACAGCGAACGACCCAGCCCAATACTTCACGCAACACGCTTCACGCAACACGAGTCGAGGCCTCCGCGCCTGTCGGCTGTGCACGAAAACGTCCGCCCGCCGGCGCCTCACTTCACCGGATTGGCCGGCTTGAGATACTTCGCGAGAAAACGATATATCTCCTGGCGCGAGTCTTGCGCGAGTTTCGTGTCGAGGCGGTTGAAGGCGTGGGCGCCGGGGGCGTTGGTGTAAATCTTGTGCTCGAAACTCTTGCCGGCGGCCTGGAGGGATTTGATGAGGTGCTCGACTTCGAGCACGTTCACGTCCTCGTCGTTGGTCGTGGTGTGGATGAGGAGCGGAGTTTGCAGCTTCTCAGCGTTCCAGGCCGGGGAGCGGCGGCGGTACTCGGCGACGTTGTCGGCGGCGGTCTTGCCCAGGTGGTAAGGCGCGGAAAAGAGATCGCGGTAGCCCTGGTCTTTGTAGCCCATTCGCGCGACCAGGTCGGACACGGGCACGCCCGCGTAGGCCGCCTTGTAGTCCTGCGGATGCTCGAAGATGTTCATCAAGGCGATCATCCCCCCGTGGCTCCAGCCGAGGATGCCGACGCGCTCGGGGTCGAGGTTCGGATGGTTTTCGAGCATCCACTTCTTGCCGGCGAGCACGTCGTCATTTTCCAGGCCGCCGTAATCGATGAGCCGCCAGTAGTCGCGTCCGTAGCCGGTGCTGCCCCGGTAATCAGGCGCGATGATCGCGTAACCTTGATCGATGAGTTCGCGGACCACGCGGGCGTCGCCGTCGGGCTTCACGTCGCTGTGAACGCCGCCGTGGACGAGCACCAGAAGCGGAAGCTTTTCCCCCTTGAACTTCTTCGGGAGGAACGTGTAGGCGGCGATGATGATTTCGTTGCCGGCGCCCTGGCCGGTGGGATTGTTGGTGACACGCGCCGGCGGGCCGGTGTAACGCACCTTGTCGATGTCGGCGACCTCGCCGACGCGCTGGAGCCAAAGGAGATCGTTGATGCGCTTTTCCAGCCTCTGCTCGGTAAAGTCCAGCGCCTCTTCGAGGTTGCGCAGGCGTTCCTGGAGGGCGTCGGCGGAGTTGGTTTGGGCCCGGGCCGCGTTGAGCAGCAGGAACGCGCCGAGAGAAACCAGTGCGCTGGCCAGTCGAGTTCCCATAGTGTTGCGTTTCGCGGGCCGATGTTGAAGCCCGGCCCACGCGGTGAGAAGCGAAATCAGCCGGAATCCTTCTGGGTCTCTGGCCCGGCCTGTGCTAGTCTTCCGGCGTTCGGCTGGATCGGCGGACGAAACTTTCCGCCAATCCCGCCGATAGAAAGAAAAGCTATGAAAACGCTGCTGCAAACCTGTCTGCTGGTGGCCGGCCTTGGGCTGGCCCTCCAGTCCGTCCGTGCCGCTGACCCCGCCGCCGTGAAAAGTGTCCAGTTCAAGAACGGCGCGGTGCTGGTCTCGCTCGAGGGCGGGGACACCCAGACCGCCACCAACGAGATCACGCTGCCAGAGAGCATCAAGGTGATGACCAACGGCGCCTTCACCGTGAACAGTGGCAAGAAGCGAAATCTGCGCGACGGTCAAATCCTCGGCGCCGACGGCAATCTGACCAGTCCCGACGGCACCGTGGAACCGGTTGCCGATCACGTCGTGTTGAAAGGCGGGCGTTTGAGGCTGGTGAAGGACGGCGAGAGCAAGCCGGCGACCGGCGAAGTCAGGCTCGGTGACGGTTCGAGAATTCGGCCGGACGGGACCATCACGGGAGCCGACGGGCGCATTCGCCGTATGCTCGATGGGCAGATTTGCAAGTTCAGCGGCGAGTCCATCTCGTCGACGGACACCGTCACCGTCAAGGACGGCAAAGTGATTCTTCAGAAAGACGGCGGACGCGTCACCCTCAAGCGGGGACAAACGATCATGATGTCCGATGGCACCAAGGTGAGTGCCGACGGGACGGTGCTCCGGGCCGACGGCACCCGCTCGAAGGTCGGCGAGGGCGAAATCTTGAAGTTGCCCGGCGTCCTGCCTCGCAAATAGTGCCTGGACTGCGTTCGTGGCCTCCAACGGAAGTGGAGTGACCCTGCCAGCCTGCAGTTCTCACCGACGAGTGTAGCCGCCGATGTGAGGAGGCGGATGGATCGCGCGTCAACATTTTCCGCCTCCTCACGTCGGCGGCTACAGACCGGAACGTCCTCAAGCGCTTCGTGCGAGATGGCGGCTAACGGCCTTTGGTGTTCGGAGTGGTGTTGTTCGTCTTCGGCAGGTCCACGGTGAGCGTGAAGTTGTCGCGGGGCGGTTCGGAACGATGCACCCGTTTTCCGCTCCGGATGACGACGAAGGCGAGCAATCCCGCGACGATGAGACAAGCGCCGGCGATGGTGAATTTGCGATTCATACCAGCCGGATAGACACCGGGACAGCCGGGATTCGTGTGCACCGCGGGGCTGACTTCGGGCAAAGGAGCGCGGACAGCCGTATGTGTTTAACGTGGCTGCGACCGTGAGGTCGCGGGACGGAGGCATTGGGCGTCGGGGGTGGGGATCGACTTCGTTCCCGTGTCAGCATCCAGCCCGCGACCTCACGGTCGCAGCTACGCGAACGGATACCGACAGCCTGGTATACGCTCCGGCGCTCAGTACTTCGCCACGCTGTGGTCGATTTCGTCGGACCAGGCGCTGATGCCGCCCTTGACGCTCTTGAGGTGCTTGAATCCCTGTTCGCGAAGGAATTTGAGCGCCTTGAGCGAGCGAATGCCGCTCTTGCAGTGGATGTAATAGGCCTGGTTCGGGTCGAGGCCAGTGAATTTTTGCGGCAGCGTGCTCAACGGGATTAACGGCACGCCGTCAATGTGCGCGATCTGATATTCGTCAGGCTCGCGC
>CAZZAQ010000295.1:0-6285 GCA_964652165.1 uncultured Bifidobacterium sp. | reverse complement strand
CCTGGGCTGGATTATTTGGCCCCGTTGGGGCATCTCAGAAACTGAGATGCACCCTGAAGCAGGACGGTTCCTCATCGCAGATTCTCCTCCAACAATCGATACGCCCGCTCGCGCATGTCGGCGGGGAAGAGGTGGCCGCAATCGGGGTGGATCACTTGCAGGCGCTCGGGCATTCCGTACAGTCCGTACACCTGCCACGCCGCCTTCGCCACTTCGTCCACGCTCGTCCAGCGAAAGTTCGAGTCGCCGATCGGCGCGCTGATAAAGCAGGCGCGCGGAGCCAGCGCGCCGATCAATTCGTGGAAGTCGAACGGGATTTCGGCCAGACGCCCGGCGTAGTTCGTCAGCGCGGGCATGTAACGAAGCTGGCACCAGCCGCGCTCGGGCTGCCATACCTTCGGGTCGCCGCGGTAGTAGTCGAGGAATGAATCCAAGCCGCAGCTCGAGACGACGACCTTGAGGCGTTCGTCGAACACGGCGGTGAAGACGCTGTTGTGCCCGCCCAACGAGTGGCCAATGGCGCCGAAGCCGCGGTTGGTGCGCACGAACGGCAGCGACGCCAGCAGGTCCAGAGCGCGCATGTTGTCCCACACGCTCTTCAACGTGCCGCTCCGCCAGCCGAGGGCGCGGACGTCGGGCTGGTAGTTGGCGAGCATCGGGTACGGCGGCGCGAGCACCACGAAGCCGCGCATCGCCAGGTCCACGCCGTATTGGTCGTTGGGCGAATCGCCGAGTCCAACGACGACTTTCTGTCCGGCGCTGTGGGTTTGATGGAGGGCGAGGACGGCGGGGAGTTTGGTCTTTTTGTTCGCGAGAGCGGTCTTGGGAATGAGGAGATAAGCAGGGACGCGGGAGTTGGGTTCGGAGGCGTAACTGATCTGGCGACGCACGTAGTCGCCGCAATCCACTTCCTCCTCAATCTTAACGTCGAGCGGGACGCGCTTCTCCTTCCCCGGCATCGGACCCATGATCTGCACCATCCCGGCAAGGATCTGAGCGCGTCGTTTCTGCCAGTCGGCAGTGGTCTTGACGGCCGTTACGGAGCCATCGGGGTGGGCGTAGCAGAGGAGATTCGTGCGCGGGAGACGCTCGGCGGCAGGGCATGTGAAAACCGCTACGGCAAAGGTGGCAAGGGCATATCTGGTTCGTAGGATCACAATAGTAAGCGTGGTTACGGCTTAGTTTTGGCCGCTCTGGACTCAAGACCCTCGAGAGCCATCTTGGCATAGCCACCCGCGGTGTCCTTACGTTCAGCGGCCTTCCTCAATTCGGGAATGATTCGGTCTGCGTGCCTGCGAAAGGCGTGTTCGAGTGACCACACGGCACTGGCACCGACGACCGAGCTGTTGGTGCCGTGCAGGGCTTCGATGAGCGCGGTCACGGCCAGGTCCGGATCCTGTTGGAACTGGCGCAGAGCAAAAGCCGCCTGACCTGACAAATTGTAATCCGGGTTCTGAAGTATTTGGGCTACGACGGCGACAGCGCCTGCCTTCGATCCGGCAGCCGGGTCCACACGGTTTAGCGCGTCGGCGGCACTCAGGCGGACGTAAGGCGACGGATCTTTCAGCGCCTTCAGGAGTGGCGGCACGAACAGCGACGCCTCCTCAGGATAGGATTTCAATGCGAGCGCGGCGTTGTTTCGCAGGTTCCAATGCCAGCCACCATATTCCATAGCGCTGATGAATAACGGCAGCAGCTTCTTCTTTTCCTTCGCGGGCAATTGATTGAGGAAGGCTTTGTCATACTCAGGGTGAGTGAAGAAGCTGACGGCACGCGACCGCACCGTGGGATCTTCGTCCGATAGGGCACGGGCGACAGCAGGCCACGCGGGGTAAGCGTCCTTCTCCATCCTGCAGAGCAAATCGACGACGCAATACCGCGTGCCGCCAAAAATCTTCGGCGGCGGGGCGGGAAGGAGACGCATCAAGGCGTTGGGTAGAAACTTTGCGAGTGGGTCGTAAATGCTTCGATACCTCGGAGCGCGGTTCGCAGCCAGTCCTCTCTCCAACACTCGGAGCCCTTCCGGCCCGAAATCCCGCCATTGTTGGACTAGTTGCTTGTGCTGATCTTCAGACCTATACACGATGTTCGTGATCCATTCACTCTCGCGCTTGCCGTCAAAAAGCGGATCGCGCGGCGCCACCGCCAAGAGCGCCAAGCCAGCAGCGAGGATAAAGCCGAACCCGTAGCCCGCGACTAAGGGCCAACGACGCTTGCGCTTACCCTTCGCATCTCTCGTTAGCTGATTCATCGCGGTGCCCGAATCTGCGCCGCGCGGCAGAGTTTGAGGATGCCGTAATCGTACTTGCCGCGCAGCGCGCCATAGACGGGGCCAAGACGCTCCAGCCCTTCCTTCGCGAACACGGCGGCAACTTCGGCCTGGATCTCTGGAGTGACGAACGGGGTGATGTCCACAGCTTCGCCCGCTTCGAGTCCGTCGGCCAGATGGCCGAGGACCGTTCCGGGATTGATCTCGCGCTGCTTCGCGATGGCGTCCACGGAATGTCCCGAGCGGTAAAGCTGGAGCGTCGCAAGCACGGTGCCGGTGAGCTTCGAGCCGCGCGGGGCGGGGACACGCGGCGTGTCGAAGGCGTCGTCGGCGAACATCTGGCGCGGGTTCGCGGCGAGGAAGCCGGCAATCTCACCCAGGAACACCGCGCCGAACTCGCGCAGTTTCGCGTCGCCCACGCCGTTGATGCGGAGGAATTCGCGGTCGCTCGCGGGGTAATTGCGCGCCATCTGCCGCAGCGCCACGTCGGAGAAGACGATGTAGGGCGGAACGCCGCGTTCGTCGGCGAGGCGCTTGCGCAGCGCGCGCAGGCGGTCGAAGAGCTTCTCGTCGCAGCGGATTTCGCCGGCGCGTGGAATCTTCACGGACTCCGGCGCCTTCATCGGTTTCGTCAACTGGACGGGCTTGCGCTCGCGCAGAAGCCGGCGGCCGTCGTCCGTGAGCTCGACCACGTTGAAGCGCGCTTCATCCTGCCGGGCGAAGCCGAGGCGGATCAGTTCGCGGCCGATGGCGCCCCACTCGGGCCGCGTGAACTCCCTGCCGATACCGTAGGTCGAAAGTTGTTCGTGGCCCCACTGGCGGACCTTCACCGTGTCCGCGCCGGTGAGCACTTCGAGGACGTGGTTCAGCCCGACGCCGAAGCCGCTGCGCTCGCGGATGCGATAAACGCAGGAGAGAAACTTCTGCGCGGCGACCGTGCCGTCCCACGTCTCGCGCGGGCTGAGACAGTTGTCGCACGCGCCGCAGTTGTCGTCGGGGAACTGTTCGCTGAAGTAGTCGAGCAGGGCCGCGCGGCGGCAGCCGGCGCACTCGGCGTAGTGGAGCATCTGCTGCAATTGCTGCTCGGCGATCTGGCGTTCCTTCGGGTCGGGTTTCTCGGCGATGAACTGGCGCTGCTTCACCACGTCGCCGGCGCTGAACAGGAGGAGACATTCGCTCGGCAGCCCGTCGCGGCCGGCGCGGCCCGTTTCCTGGTAATAGCCCTCGATGTTCTTGGGCAGGTCGTAGTGGATGACAAAGCGGACATTGGGCTTGTTGATGCCCATGCCGAAGGCGATGGTTGCGCAGATGACACGCACCTCGTCGCGAAGGAATAGCTCCTGGTGCTTCGTGCGGTCTCCCTTCTCCATGCCGGCGTGATACGGCCGCGCCTGCACGCCGTCGGCCGTGAGCTTGGCGGCGAGCGCTTCGGTGGATTTGCGGCTGGAGCAGTAGATGATGCCGCTTTCGTCTGCGCGCGAGCCGACGAACTCCAGCGTCTGCTCGTAAGCCTTCACCTTGGGAAACACGCGGTAGGTAAGGTTCGGCCGGTTGAAGCTGGCGACGTAGCAACGCGGGTCGCGCAGGTGCAACTGTTCCACGATGTCCCCGCGCACGCGCTCCGTCGCCGTGGCGGTAAGCGCCATGAACGGCACCTCGGGGAACAGCGGGTGCAAGCTCGCAAGCTGGCGGTACTCCGGCCGGAAGTCGTGCCCCCATTCGCTGATGCAATGCGCCTCGTCCACCGCGATGAGGTTGACGTTCCAGCGCTTCAGGTCGTCGAGGAACCCCGACAACATGAGCCGCTCGGGCGCGACGTAGAGCAGGCGGAACTCGCCGTTGTGCAGGCCGCGCAGCCGCGGGCGCGACTCGCCGGGCGCGAGCGACGAATTCAGGAACGTCGCCGGGATGCCGCTGGCCGTCAGCCCATCGACCTGGTCCTTCATAAGCGCAATCAGCGGCGAGACGACGACCGTGAGGCCGGGCCGAATCAGCGCCGGAAGCTGGAAACAGAGCGACTTGCCGCCACCCGTCGGCAGCAGCGCGAAAACGTCGCGTCCGGCGAGGCTGTCGCGAATGATTTCCTCCTGGAGAGGCCGGAACGACGCGAAGCCGAACCGGTGCTTGAGCGTGTCGAGAAGATCAACGGGCGCCGGGTTCATGTGGAACCGAATTGTTAGCCGACGCTCCGCAGCGAAGCAACGGCATTCGCCGGGATTTATGTGTCGAGCGTAGCTGCGACCGTGAGGTCGCAGGCTCAATTTTCAAGTGGGAAGTAAAACGATGCTGCTACCCGATCTTCTGCGTCCCCGTCCCGCGACCTCACGGTCGCAGCTACGAACGCGAGGCGAAGCCAGCGTTCAACACAGCGCTTTTTTCCACTTCGCGAGCTGACGGGCGACTTCCCGTGTGCCGGGGGCGCCGGGGAGGTTGCGGCGGGAGAGGGCTTGCTTGAGATCGAAAAGGCGCTTCACGTCGGGGGCAAACTTTGGCTCGACGCCGCGCAATTCGGCGAGGGTGAGCTGGTTCAGCGGCTTTCCCAGTTTCTCCGCCAGCGCGACCGCGGCGCCGACGGCGTGGTGCGCGGCGCGGAAGGGCATCTTCTTGCGCACGAGGTAATCCGCCAGGTCGGTGGCCAGCAGCGCGGGATCGGCGGCAGCGGCGGCGCAGGCGGATTTGTTCGGTTTGGTGTGGCGGAGCATCGCGGCCATCACGCGCACGGTGGCGCGGACGGTGTCCACACTGTCGAACAGGCGTTCCTTGTCCTCCTGCAAGTCGCGATTGTAGGTCAGGGGCAGGCCCTTCAGGAGGGTGAGCAGCGCGACGAGGTTGCCGATGACCCGGCCGGATTTGCCGCGCGTGAGTTCCGCCACGTCGGGATTCTTCTTCTGCGGCATCAGCGAGCTGCCGGTCGTGTAGGTGTCGTCGATTCGGATGAAGTTGAACTCGCTGCTGGCCCAGAGCACCAAATCCTCCGCCAGCCGCGACAGGTGCACGGCCAGCAGCGCGGCATGGGCACAAAATTCGACGGCGAAATCGCGGTCGCTCACGGCGTCCATCGAATTTTGCGTGAGGCGCGGACGGCGATCTTTGCCGACGAACAGGAGGAGCTTCGCGACGTATTTGCGGTCGAGCGGAAGGGTCGATCCGGCCAGGGCGCCGCTGCCGAGGGGGCAAACATTGACCCGCTCGAAGCAACTGGCCAAGCGCGCAAGATCCCGCTCGAACATCTCGACGTAGGCGAGCAGATGGTGGGCGAAATAAACGGGTTGGGCGCGCTGGAGGTGCGTGTAGCCTGGGATGACGACCTCGGCGTGGCGCGCGCCGAGGGTGACGAGGGCGCGCTGGAGATCGCGAACCTCGCGGCAAAGCGCCACGATTTCCTCGCGCAGCCACATTCGCAAGTCGAGGGCGACTTGATCGTTGCGCGAGCGGCCGGTGTGGAGCTTGGCGCCGGCGGGCACGCGCCGGGTCAACTCGGCCTCGATGTTCATGTGAACGTCCTCCAGTTCGGGCCGCCAGCGGAAGCGGCCGGCGGTGATATCGTCCGCGATGGCCAGGAGGCCGCGGGCGATGGCGCGAGCTTCGGCGCGGGTCAGCACGCCAATGCGGTGGAGCATTGCGGCGTGGGCCAGGGA
The DNA here is from genome assembly GCA_964652165.1 of uncultured Bifidobacterium sp. Lineage (GTDB taxonomy): Bacteria > Verrucomicrobiota > Verrucomicrobiia > Limisphaerales > JADJPG01 > DASTLJ01. The sequence continues at coordinate 378 of CAZZAQ010000295.1, read as the reverse complement.
GCCTTGGATGTCGTGCCGCCACAAGCGCCGGTCAAACGAAATGGATTCGGTGAACGCCGCCACATCGGCGGCCGGGCCGCGGGCAAAGCGCCCACTGCGGGAGACAACGGAGGATTTCTTCATCGGTTTCCAGCCGCGGGACTGTGGGGCGCAGCCGCCGTTCTGTCACGCGCGAAGCGGTCCGGCACAGTACATTCCCTTGCCCCCATTCCCTTGCCAGCTCGACGGCCCCGTGCAGCCAAAGACTTATCCAAATTCGGCAGGGGAATGGGGGCAAGGGAATCACGGACAGACAATCGTCAACCTTCTCGATGGATCCGCCGGAATCCGTTTAGCGTAGCTGCGACCGTGAGGTCGCGGGCTGTATTCTCAAGCGCG
>CAZZAQ010000294.1:0-6302 GCA_964652165.1 uncultured Bifidobacterium sp. | reverse complement strand
TGCGTTCTTTGCGGTTATCATCTTTGCTTGCGGCGTCAGCCGCCCTGGGTTCATTTGTGGTTGCCCGCCGCAAGGGGGCTTCTCACTCCAACTCCAGCGCCCGCCACAAGTACCACGATGCCACCGATCGGAACGGCCGCCAGCGCTCACCGTGTTCGAGCAACTCGGCGGGTTTGGGCAAATCCTTCTTCCGGTAAGTTTTCGCAAAGCCCTTCCTCACTCCGTAGTCGTGGACCGGCAGCACGTCGAGGCGGCCCAGCTTGAAGATTAGCAGCATCTCGACGGTCCACTGGCCGACGCCGCGAATGGTCGTGAGCCGTTCGATAATCTCGGCGTCCGGCAACTTCGCCAGCGCCTTGGGGTCCGGCACCACGCCGTCGAGCGTTTTCGCGGCAATGTCCTTCAGCGAGGCGACCTTCGCGCGAGAGAAACCGACGCCGCGCAGTTTCTCCTCCGGCGCCGCCAGCAAATCCTCCGGCGCCGGGAAGTCGCGGCCCGGGTGCAGCGCGATGAGCCGGCCGAGAATGGTGTTGGCCGCCTTGCCGGTCAATTGTTGATGGGCGACCGCCTGGACGAGCGATTGAAACGGCGAGCGCGTCCGGTCCGCCCGCAAGCGGCACGGGCCGACCCGTTGGATAAGCCGGCCGAGCCGGCGATCCGCGGCGGCCAGGTGAGTGACGGCGCGTTCGTGCATGGAATGTGGGCGGATGATGGACGGCCTGTCCGGCGCCTGGCAAGGAACTCCTCGCCCCTGGCTGTGACTTGCTGGCGCGAAGGAATCCGGCTAAACACGCTATGTGAAGATTGAGAACGAGCTATGATTAAGGAACATGAACGAGTGGTGTTGACCGCACCCGTGCCTGCGGAGCGGCTCGAGGTTGGGGACGTAGGCACTGTCGTGCACGTTTACCGGGACGGCCGTGCCTACGAGGTGGAGTTCACGACACTCGACGGAAAGACCGCCGCCGTCGTGACTTTGGAAGCTTCACAAGTCCGCCCGGTCGGCAAGCGCGAGATCGCGCACGCCCGCGAACTCGCCGCCCAATAGCGGCACGTTTCAATCGTCTTGGCCGCGGCGTCCGGGGACCGGTCACGGTCCGAGCCGGCGGCACCGAATCAGCGCTTGCGCAGCTTCAACGACTCCAAGTCGAACCACGCCTCGCCCTCCAAGGCGCGCAGTTCGCAAATGAGTGGGATTTCGTCCGGGCCGGCCGGGACGGTGAATTCGTATTCGAGCTTTGTCCAGCCGGTGTCGCCCGTGAGTTGGTTCTTCCGCGGCTCGGCGGCGCGCGAAAGACGCAAGCCGGCGCCGACGCCTTTCGGGGGCGTGGTGTCGGTCTTGAGCGGCATCACCCCCGCCGTGCGGGCGCGGCCTTCGAGCACGTAACGGCCGGCCTCCAGCATCACACGCGTGCGCCAGGAGCCGATGCAACGCTCGCCGGGCTTCTCTACGACGATGTGCAGGGTCTTGCGACCGTCGGAATCGGTGGCCCGGTCGAGCGTGGCGCCAAGCGGGCTGACGGTGTCAGGGACCTCCCACTTGGTGAGCGCGGCGATCCCGTCGGCGTCGAACCGAATGGGGTTGGGCGGTGGTTGATTGAGAAGGCGGTCGAGGTGCTTGATGCGGTTGAGAATGGCGTTGCGGATTTTCGCGGCCTCATTGGCCTGGTTGCGCGCGGTTTCCGCATTGATCTGTTGTAGCGCGGGCTGGAGGCGCGACTGGAGCAGCGCGATGTGATTGGTCAGCTTCTCCGCGGTGAAGACGTTGGTGAGAAGCCCGGCCATGTGCTGGCGATAGCGGAGGCGGCCTTCGGGCGTGTCGAGCAGCCCGCGGGACACCAGGCCGTCGCGCTCTTTGGGAAGAATCGGGCCGTCGGGGCTCCAAAACATCTGGTCCATGCCGTGCGGGAAGAAATGCAGCTTGTCGGTGTCGGGGTCATGATAGACCCGGTAGTTATTCCGCTTCATGTAATAGCCGTCCCAATGCCACGTCATGATTTCGAGCGCGAGGAAATCGATGAAGCGATCGAGGTCGAGGAGCTTTTCCAGTCGGCTGTATCGGCTGGCGGCATCGGGTTCCTTCGCGGCGGCGGCCAGGGCCTTGAGGTCGGCCTGGTTTTTCACGTCGCCGGTGCCGGAGGCCTTTTCCAAGCCCGCGTCGATGTCGTGGAGGAAGCCGCCATCGTAGAGGTTGCCGTTGGGGTTCTTGAAGTGGCGCTTGAGGAAGGTTTTGTCGAAGCCCTCCTTGAGCACGTACAAGCCGAGGTCGCGGCCGTTGAGTTCCACGCGGGCGTGGGTGACGCGCGAGGCGGGCACGCCGGCATCGAGAAACAGCTTCGCGCAAACGGCCTCGCAGAGAAGGCTGCCGTCCTGCACGGAGTTGTTGAGGTGAAATTTGTCGAGGCCGTGGAATTTCTGGTGATCGACGAATTTGTCGAAGTTCAGGGTGAGGGCGGGGTTTTCGTTGAGGCCGCGGTTGCTGCCGGCGGCCCCCTTCTTGTGGATACCGACTTCCTCCCAGACGTTCGAGCCTTCGCGGACGGTGCAGCGCACGTAATCGCGTTCGGCCCGGCGAAGGGCCTCGAAGTTGGCCTTGGCAATTTCAATGCGGATGTGCGGGATGAAGCCGCTGTTGAAGAAATCGTCGGAGGCATCGGACTTTCGCAAGGGCGCGGTGGGCGCGCTGGGCGCCGCGTCAACTGGGGAGAAATGGAAAGTGAGGGCGAGGGCGAGGGCGAGGCGGCTGGCGGCGGATTTGTTCATGGCGCAAGCCGGCAACGGCCGGCACTTTCTCAGACGGAGCGAGAGCGGTTTGGGTTCAATCTCACGGAGCGGATAGGCTGGCTTTCAGTTATTGGAACCTTCTTCTCCCATCCGCGCAACTTCGGATTGAGAACGTTGTTGGTTCCTGCGACGCTGAAGCCGCGCTCATGCAACTCGAAACCTTCATTGCCAGCGCCCGCGCCCAGGGCGCCAGCGACCTGCACCTGGAACCGGGCCTGCCCGCCGCCTTGCGCATCCGCGGCGCGCTCAAGACGGCCGGCGAGCCGGTCGCCCCGCGCACGTTGTTGGAGATGGCCCGCGAAGTCATCGGCGCCGAGCAATGGCCGCGTTTCCTCGAACGCCGCTCGCACGATCTCTCCAGCACGCTCCAGGGCGTCCGCTGCCGCATCAACATTCTCCAGACCGCCCGGGGCATCGGCTTCGCCGTGCGGTTGCTCGCTTCCTTTCAAGCGACGATTGACAAGCTCAACCTGCATCCTGACCTCAAGCGCTTCGCGGCGCTGCCCCACGGGCTGGTGCTCTTGAGCGGCCCGACCGGCTGCGGCAAATCCTCCACGATGGCCGCGCTCATTCAGGAGATCAACACGACCGAGCCCCGTCACGTCGTCACCATCGAAAGCCCCATCGAGTACACCTTCCGCCCCCGCCAGGCCTACATCCGCCAGCGCGAAGTCGGCCGCGACACGCCCAGCTTCGAGCAGGCGCTCATCGATGCGCTGCGCGAGGATCCGGACGTGCTGATGGTCGGCGAAATGCGTGAGCCGGAGGTGATGCGCCTAACGCTCAATGCCTCGGAGACCGGCCATCTGGTTTTCGCGACCGTCCACTCCTCGACGTGCGTCGAAGCCCTCCAGCGCGTCGCCAACGCCTTTCCGTCCGACATGCAGAGCGCCGTCCGCGCCCAACTCGCCGACTGCCTGGCGGGTGTCATTTGCCAGCGGCCGCGTTACCGGCCGGACCTCAAGATTCGCCTGCCGGAACTCGAAGTGCTCGTCCCCACCTACGCCGTCAAAGGGCTGATTCGCTCCGGCGATTTCTACCGCATCGTCTCTTCGATGGAGACCGGAGCAGACCAGGGCATGTGGACCTGGCAGCGTTATCAGAGCTGGATGGAAAACCGCAAGCAGTGGTTCCTGCCCGACCCGCAGGAGTCCGCCGAGGCCGATCCCGCCGTCGAAACTGCCAAGCCGCCGCCGCTGGCGTCCGCCGCCGCGCCCATGAGAGCTTCGCGCGCGCCCGACAAGCCGCCCGCGGGCCTGGAAAGCGCGACGGCCTCCGCGCGCCCCGCGGGCCGAATCGAGATCGAGCCTGTCGAAGGCGGCCTCAAAGAAGTCATTAAAAAGCTCGAGGGACCGTAGCCGTGCCGGTGAAATGGAAGTGCTATCCGTTTAGCGTAGCTGCGACCGTGAGGTCGCAGGCGGGAATTCTAGTCAGGAACGGACTCGATACCCACGCACGACCATCTGCGACCCATCCCCGCGACCTCACGGTCGCAGCTACGCTAATGAAATACTGGAAGCGCGTGCGAATGGCTCGTCGTTCCTGGCTGGCAGGGATGCTCGCCATGTTCTTGGGAGCGTTGATCCCTCCGCTCTCAGCCGCAGACGCGGACGCGGACCGCATCGCCCTGGCGGTCGAGGCGCTGACGCGCCTGGAGGGCGTCGACCTGAACGCCAACCCCACGATGAAGGAGCGCGTGCTCAAGGTGCTCGACAAAACCCGTGGCACGCCGAATTTCGTGCGTCTCGTCCAACACTTCAAACTCAAGGACCAGAACGCCGGCCTTCTGGAAATCGCTCTCGCGCAGCCCGCTGGCGAAAGCGGCGTCGAGGCGACGCGAATGATCCTCGCTGCAGGCGACACCTCGCTGCTGCAGAAGACGCTCGAAGGGACCAACCTAGTCGCCGCCACCAAGCTCGCCGAGGCTCTCGGCAATACCGAACAAAAGGAAGCCACCCGGCTTTTGCTGCCGCTGGCCAGCGACTCGCAACGCGACGCTACCTTGCGCCGGCAGGCTGTCCGATCCCTGACGCGCACGATGCACGGCGCCAACGAGCTTCTCGCCCTCGCCAGGGCCGGCAAGCTGGGCGACGACGTGAAATTTGCCGCCAGTTCCGAGTTGAACAGCGCCCGCTGGCCCGAGATCAAGGCGGAGGCCGCCAAGCTGCTCCCGCTGCCGCCCGGCCAGAACGCCGCGCCGCTGCCTCCCATCTCCGAACTGGTGATGATGAAAGGCGACGCCGTCAACGGCGCGAAGATCTACGCCCGCCAGAGTCCCGGTTGCATCCAATGCCACGTCGTCCGCGGCCAGGGCGCCGAGCTGGGACCGGAGCTCAGCGAGATCGGCGGCAAGCTTGGCAAGGACGCACTTTACGAGTCCATTCTCGATCCCAGCGCCGGCATCTCCTTCGGTTACGAAGCCTGGAGCATCGTGCTCAAAAACGGTGACGAACCCTACGGTCTGATCGCGAGCGAAACCGCGGATGAACTCACGCTCAAGGCCGTCGGCGGCATCGTCACGAAATTCAAGAAAAGCGACATCGCCTCGCGCCAACAATCGAAGCTCTCGATCATGCCGGCCGGCTTGCAGCAAGGCATGACCACGCAGGAGTTCGTCGATTTGGTCGAATACCTCTCCTCGCTCACGAAGCCTTAGTTTCCAGACGAATTTGGCACGATCGAATCCAACTCTTATCGCCATCGCTCTCGGCGACGCCGGCGGCATTGGCCCGGAAGTCACTCTCAAGGCCGTGGCCGCCGAGTTGACGCGCGACGACGCGCGCTACGTCCTCATTGGCGAAGGCGGATTGCTGGGCGAGTTCAACCGACAACTGAAGTTGAACCTTCCACTTGCGCCGTTTCAAGCCGACGACACTCAAGCCCGCGTCACCTGGTGCGACCCCCTCACCCGCCCTCCGGGCACCCGTTCCCTCACTGGGGGAGAGCGATGGGGTGAGGGGGCATCGGACACCCTCTCCCCCATCGGGGGAGAGGGATGGGGTGAGGGGGCAACCGATCACGGCCCCGGCTGCGCCGCGCACGCCCGCGCCGCCGTTGCGTGGCTAAAATTTGGCGCCGAGCTCTGCCTGCGGGGCGAGGCCGACGCGCTCGTCACCGCGCCGGTGAACAAGGAATCAATCATCCGCTCCGGCCTGAAGGACTTCGTCGGCCAGACGGAACTGCTCTCCGCGCTGGCGAAGACGGAGCGCACGGCGATGATGCTGCTCGGATGCGATGACCGGCAGCGCTGGTTGCGCGTGGCGCTGGCGACCGTCCACCTGCCCATCGCCCGCGTCGCGCAATCGCTGACGCGCGAAAAGATCGAACTCGCCATCGAATTGGCCGCGCGGGCCTGTCGCGATCTCGGTCTGCCCCGCGCCCGCGTGGCCGTCTGCGGCCTGAACCCGCACGCCGGCGAAGGCGGCCAAATCGGGACCGAGGAAATTACCACCATCCTCCCCGCCGTCGAAGCCGCGCGCGCGAAGGGCATCGATGTCCTCGGCCCGCTCGCCGCGGAC
>CAZZAQ010000293.1:0-6302 GCA_964652165.1 uncultured Bifidobacterium sp. | reverse complement strand
GGAGTCCCGCGGCCTCAAGGACACGTTGCTCCAGATGCACGAGCAGATCGCCCGGCGCTGGCAAACCGCGCTGGACAATGACCCCGCCGGCCAGATCGCCCGCGACTACCTGGCCAAGCGCGGGGTCGCCCCGGAGGCCGTCGGACTCTTTCGGCTCGGCTTCGCTCCCGACGCCTGGGACGACACGGTGAATTGGTCGAAGAGCAAGGGTTACGACCTTGCGCTGGCCGAGCAGGCGGGGCTGATTATCCGCAAGGAAGGAACGGACCGGTTCTACGATCGATTCCGCGGCCGGCTGATGTTTCCCATCTGCGACGAGCAGGGGCGCATCGTCGCTTTCAGCGGACGCGTCTTGAGCGGCGACGAGAAGACGGCCAAGTACGTCAACTCCCCCGAGACGCCCATCTTCACCAAGGGCAAAGTCTTTTACGGCCTGGACAAATCGAAGCGGGCGATTCTCGACGCCGGATTTGCCGTCATCTGCGAAGGCCAACTTGATCTCATTGCCTGCTTCATGGCAGGCGTGAAGAACATCGTCGCTCCGCAAGGAACGGCATTCACAGGCGACCACGCCCGCATCCTCAAGCGCTACGTGGACGAAGTGGTGCTCTGTTTCGACTCCGACAACGCAGGCCAGGACGCCGCCGCCCGCGTGCTCGACAGCCTGCTGGACGCCGGGTTGGCGATTCGCGTGGTCACCGTGCCAGCCGCGCACGACCCTGACAGTTTTATCAAGGAGCGCGGCGGCGAAGCTTTTCAGCAGCTTGTCAGCAAGGCCGAGGGCTTTTTCGATTTCTACCTGAACCGCCTTTGCGCCACGAACGACGCGAACTCCGACCGCGGCCGGGTCGCCATCGTCCACGACATGGCCGAAGCATTGCACAAGACCCGCAGCGCGGTCCTCCTCGACACCTATGCCCAGAAGACCGCCCATCGGCTCGCGGTGGATCCCGAAGCTGTCCGCGCCGAGTTCAAAAAGCGTGGACGCGCCAAGCCCGCTTTGGAACGGCAGGAAGCGCCGGACAAGCCGGAATCCACCCCGGCTGAGCCGCCACCCTCCGAACGCGAATTCTGGCTCCTGCGCTTTCTTCTGCTGCACGAGGAGCAAATGGACTGGGTCGCGCAGCATCTCGACCTCGGCTGGCTGGAGCACGCGACCTTGAAGCGCATCCTCGCCGCCCGCCTCGCGGCGCACGCCAGCCAGAATTGGCGTGGCGTGCCCGGCCTGATCGATGACCTCGAGGACGCTGCGGCAGGCGCGCTCATCACCCAGGCGGCCGCCGAGGAGCACACCAAAGGCGACCCCACCCGCAACATCGTCGAGGCGGTGCGCCTCCTGCGCAACGATCATTTCGAGCGCCAGCTTGCCACACTCAAGCTCCGCCTCGCCAAACCCGGCCTCAGTGAAGGCGACACCGTCCAGATTCTTCGCGAGCAAGCCGATGTGCGCCGCGCCCGGCAGCAGCCCTTCGGATAAACTGCTTCCGAGCCGGAGTGCCGGACTCCGATCCGGCGTGCTGTAGCCGCGACCGTGAGGTCGCGGGACGGGAACGCTGGAGGTTGGGCACCGGCATCAATTTCGTTCCTGCCAGGGAATCAAGCCCGCGACCTCACGGTCGCGGCTGCGCGAAACGGATGCCGAACTTCTGCCGGCGCGAACGAGTGGTGCGTGAGTTACAGCGGCCTGAAGACGTTGTCGAACACGTAATCACCCACACGCCGGCCTTGGAGGATAGCCTCGGTTTTGTCGAACTTCCAGTGGATGCCCAGGTAGATGCGGCTCTGGCCGTTTTCTTCCTCCGCCTGGGAGAGCGACGCAAAGCTCCGCGGCAGGAGCGGGCGCACGTTGCCCTGACCGTCCTGTGTGACTCCGTTGAATTCGTCCGACACGAAAGTGAAGGCGATGTCATCGGTGCCGTAGAACCGGCGCAGGGTTTGGAAAAGGGCGCCCCCGAATCCGGCATGGCCGGAGGGATAGGCCGGGAAGGGTGGGGTAAAGTTCACTCCCCCCGTGATGTTGCTGGCGGGCGCGCCGAGCGGCGAGTAGGTCGGGTCACCGATTGTATCCGGATTGCCGTCGCCGGCGCCGGTGGGGCCGGTTCCAGGGTCGGACTCGCGGATGCCGGTGACGGGGCGCCAGTAGTCGTAGAAGTACTTCGACTCCCAGATGGCCATGCCCGCGTCGGCCATTGCCACGTTCACCAAAGCCAGGAGCCGCGCTGTTTCGATGGTATTCGATCCCATTTGGTCTGCAATATGGACCGCGATCTGATTATACAGCCTCGGTGGCGCGCACAGGCTGGGGGTTGCGTCGTAGGCCCAGAAGATGGCGGCGTGCGTTTGATCCGGGGTGCGTTCCGTGGGCGTTACCACGCCGTCGCCGCCCACGCGCTTCGCTTCGTTGTAAGCGGCCGTGTACTCCGTACTGGTCAGGGCGGGAGGAATCGGCACCCGAAACTGGCTGTTCGATTCCAGGGCGAACGGCTTGCACTCGCCCCAATGCGCGCCCAGCGCCAGCGGAATCAGGCTGACCGGATCCTTGCGCCAGCGCCCCGGATCGTTACTCGTGATGTATCCGACGCCGATGATCGGTTCGGGGATTTCCGAGCCGTCGTTTGCTCGAAGCCTGAGGCAAGCGGCGGCCGCCTTCCGGCCCAGGCGAATGCCATTTGCCCTGGCCGGTCTGTTTTTGATGGCGCGGAGATCATCCGCCAGGAACGCTGCGAAGCGTGTCGCCTGCGACGGGAAGAGCTCGGTCAACGTATCATGCGCGGCCTGGCTGATGGCCGCTTGAAGCGAGATCGGGCCGAACGGCGCCTTCACTCCCGCATAGCTCTCGAACGATCCAACCACCGCGGTGATCGTGTCGAACATCGCGATGTGGACGATGGCCATCGCCCGGCTGGAACGACCCGGCCCGAGTTGTTCGGCCACGGTGGCATGGTCGAAACCGCTGGCATCAACCGCGATCTTGTTCCAGCGGCGAACCGAGTCGAGCCGCTTCAGCGGCCCAATGGCAGGGCCGGAAGGTTGCAAAAACTCCTCCGCAAAGGCCGGCAGGCCAAGGCCGACGAAATGTGCGCCCGCTCCAGCGGCCAGAATGCGCTGGACGAACCGGCGGCGGTTCAAGCCATCGTAATGGACGGCTTCGCTCGGGGCATGTCGCGTAAATGGCTTTAGTTGAGCATGTTGAGCGATCTCGTCGGAGGGTTTATTGCGTGTTTTCATTGGGTTTTCTTATTGGTGGCGAGTCGATGTTACGGATGGAGTTCAGCCCAAATCACAGCCCGGCCTGGCAGCGAGGGCCTATGGAAAGGCCACCCCGACTTACAACGATTCCGCTCAAGCGCGAGAAATGAAAAAACAGGGGAATAAAGCGGCCCCGCAATTCTCTTACTCATGGGTGTGTTTGGAAATGTCGGTAATCATTTAACAAATCTCCCCGCCTTATTCAAGGTCTTTTTTCGGTCTTTTACTTGCTAACCTCGTTCTCTCCGTCGTCGTCCTCGGCGTGGTGCTGGTGAACACGCTTGCCCCGATGCCGCGCGAAATTTGTCAGGCCAATGGCCCGGCGGCACGAGCGGGTCGCCCGTGCTACCCAACCCTTATGAAATGTTCCGGGCTAGGGATCCCGGCGAGGAAATGAATTCACCACGACGCAATGGTTCGAGTGCTTCGGGCCGCGCACGAGGGCCAAATTCAGTCGCTGGAGCGTGGCGTCGAGCGCCTCGGCAGCGGTGACGTTGCTGAGGGTGAAGGAGAACTTCTCGGGCAGTTTCTCAGCGGCCTTCGGTTGGTAGCGAACTTCCAGCCCCGCTTGCCGGGCGAGCTTCCCGATGACGTCGCGCGCCGGCGCGTCCTGGAAAGTGACTGCCGGAATCCTTTCGCCGGACGGCGGCGCGGCCACCCGCGTGGGCAAGCTCGCCTGCGGCCACACCACATCGTCGCCGAGACCGTCGTCGTCGCGGCCGTCTTCGCCAGCCGAGTACAGCGCGAAGGAGCCGTCCGGGTTCAAGGCGAAGAGCAACGGCCGGCCGGTCATGTAGTCCACGGGCGTTTCGCGGAGGAATTCCGGCACGAGCTTCGCGAGAGACTCAGAGACGCGACCATGCTTGAGCCGGTGTCGCTCGATGGCGATGGCGGCTCGCGCCAACTGGATTTGCGACTCCTGGCGCAGTAGCGATTTGAGCGCCTTGCTCCAGTTCGGGATCGCGACCGCGGAGAACTGGTAACGGAACCGGTCCAGCGTCGTGAGATTTGTCAGCGCAACATCCCCCGCAGTTTCCAGGCCGGCGCGGAGTCGCTGCCAGGAGCGGTTTGTGACGGCGTCGCGAATCCCCTCGCCGACCGGCTGCATCGCGCGGTGGTAAAATAGTTCATCCTGCTTCGACCACTTCTTCTGCCAGAGCGGGGTGACGACCTCATCGTTGAAGAACTGCTCGACGCCGCCCGAGCGACCACCGACGAACCCGCCCGGCCCGCCGCTGTTGGTCCGCGCGTTCTGGAATAACTCTGAGCCCCAGGCCCGTTCGATTTCGACGGCCGCCGCCATCCTCTTGACCAGTTCGACCTGCGCCCACGCCGCATCGAGCGCGGCGAGCTGCGCGTCATCCCAGCCGGGCGCCTGCAGCGCTTCCCAAGTCGCGGCGGCGCCCAGGCCGGCAATGGCGGAACGAACCATTTGATCGACGAGCAAGCCTCCCTCCTCCAGCGCCCGCGTGAGCGCGATCAGGGCGTGCAGGTTGGTCAGCGCGGAGGGGAGCGAGCCGCGGTGCAGATCGTTCAGCGTCGCCAGCGACAGGCTTTGCGCCGCTCTTCGGAGCGTGACGAAGTTCAGGCCGCCAGGAAGATGGACCGGGTCCGAGTAATCGGTCAGCGACCCGGCGGGGATGTTGCGCAGCAGCTCGTGAAGCTGGTTGAACGCGCCGGCCGACCTGGCTATTTGTTCCGCGAGCGCCTCCCAGGTGTGGTTGGTCCTGGGCGTTTCGTTCGCGAACGGCCGCTGCCAGGCTGGCACGGCGTAACCGGGCGCGACGGAAACCATCAGGTCGACCGCGCCCGGCGGCACCGGCTGGGAAAAGATGCCGCCGACCACGGGCTGGAGCTGCTTCGCCCAATCGAGCTTCTCCTGCGAGAATTTCGGCGCGACTTCGGCCAGGGAAAACTTCTCGCCGCGCGCGCGCATCTGCGCCTTCCACCGCGCCAGTTCGTCAGGCCGCGGCCAGAACACGTACGCGACGAACGCACCAGCGAGCAACAGCAGCGCGACCGCGAGCTTTAGCCGTTTGCGCTGAAAGAAGGCCATCTTTGACTCAGTTCAACGGCATGAAGCGGGAAAGGTTGCGCAGCGGCGAGGGAAAAGTGGCGGGGGATACGATGGGGGAGTGCAGAGGTCGTGGGATAATGGAGTCTTGGAGTAATGGAGTAATGGGGAGTTGGAGTGATGGGGATTGTGCAAGCGGGAAGACCCAAAACCCCATTACTCCATTACTCCATTACTCCAGCCCTCCCTCGCCCCTCACTCCGCCGCCTTCGTCACGCGCAAATCGTCATACCGAATCGCCGTGCCCGCATACGGGTTTCCCCACAAGCTGGGCCGGCCGGCGGGCGTTTCGGATTTTTCGGTCTGCGCGATTTGCCACTCCTTCGGCTCGGCGTCGCCTTGTTTCCAAGCCTTGCCCTCGATTTTGAATTCGCCGTCCTTCGTCTTGCGGCTTTGCAGGCGGAGCATCGTCCACGAGTCCGTCACCCAGGAATACGGCGCGCTCGCGAGCACCTCATCCCCTTTGTAGAGCTCCAACAGTTTCTTGGCAGGCGAAACTTGCAGACGGTGGCCACCGACGCCGTTGAGCCCCACGCCAAACGTCGGAAACCGCCGCCCCTTGCTCGTGCCATGAATGCGGGCGGAGACGGCCAGTCCGTTGGTTTCGGTTGGCCCAAACAGCGCGCCAAACGTATCGAGCGGCGCGCCCGGCAATTCGAGGAATTTGGTTCCAGCCTCCTCCCGTACCGCAAATGCGCCGTCCAACACGAGCATGTCTTCCGGCACGTTGCCGACCGCGGCCTTCTCGAAATTGTTTTCGTAAATGGGCTTCGTGTCGGCGGCGAAGCCGGGGAGGGCGGCAAACGTAAGCAAGCAAATCAGTTTTTTCATGATCCAATTCCTGGCGACGATGCGTAAAACGTGAAACGTAAAACGTAAAAGGGAGTCGAACGTCCGAGTTACTCGAGACTTCCGTTCCAAGTTACGTTTCACGTTTCACGTTTCACGTTTCACGTTTCACGTTTCACGTTTTACGTTT
>CAZZAQ010000292.1:0-6308 GCA_964652165.1 uncultured Bifidobacterium sp. | reverse complement strand
CGGGACTGCGGACGATGGGAGCGTGCTCGGACGGGTTGAGCCGCGATTTGGTGGCGCCGCGTTCGACTACCAGGTGCGGCCAATGGCGGGCGCGTGGGGCTTTGGAGAATGCGAGCCGGGCACTTTGGCGGAGTTCCTCGTCGAACGTTACACGGGCTTCACGCGGCGCGGGAGTCGCCGGAGGCTGTTTCGCATCTGGCACGAGCCGTGGCGGATGGCGGAAGCAGCGGCGGACTGGACCGACGATTCGTTGTTGCGCCAAAACTTGTCATGGTGGGGCGAGGCCAGTTTCGTCGGAGCGAACTATTCAGCCGGCGCATTCAACATCTGGATGGGCCGGCCGCGCGCCGCCTGGAATGATTGCGATAAGTCATTTCCGAATGGAACAAGCGGTTCACGAGTCCGCCTCCTCACGTCGGCGCCTACGGGCGGACTTCAATGCGATAGAAGCGCGGCGGGCCCGTAGCGGGAAGGGTGAACGTAGTTGTTCCGGCGGCGGCTTGAATCCATGAGGAGAGCGGCGTCCAGTTCGCCAAGTCGGTGGTTCCCTGGACCTGGTAGATGCGGCCGGCGACGGAGGGCCATTGCAAGTGTACCATTCCGTTGGCTTGCACGCTGTAACTGGTGACGCGCAGGTGGGAATTGGGGAGCGTCGGGTTGGTGCCGGCGATGAATTCGGCGTAGTCATTGAAGCCGTCGGCGTCGCCGTCGGTGTAGCGGTTGTGGCTCGCGCCGTTGACGCCCCAATACTGTTGTTCCCACGGGTCGGAGAGGCCGTTGGCGTTGGTGTCCACGATGAGGTAGTTGCCGCGCAGGACCACGCTGGCGCCTTCGGGGAATGTGTTGGTCTGCCGGGGCGGGGTTTGGTAGTAAGGAACCGGGCTATAGGCGAGGGCGTTGGTGACGATCGTTCGATAGCCCTGGCCGACACGGCTGACGGGGCCGCTCAGCACGAAGCGGGCCTGGGCCAGGTTGTTGGTCACTTCGATGGTGACGGGCGGGACGTTGCTCATGACGACGGAGACATCGTCGACGAGCCAACCGGCGCGCTCGGCGACTACGAATGGGTCGAAATCGGCCAGTCCGTAGCCCCAGACCAGGAAGATGACCCGGCCGACGTGGGGCGTGAGATCAATCTCCACCTCTTCCCAGGGGAAATTGCCGTCGACATAGTTCGTCAGTTCCAAGGGCGGGCTGAGGCTGTTGGTAAACAGGAGCAGTGTGCCAAACTCGTAGAATTCGGAGCCTGTTTTCTCGGTGAAATCGTAGCTGTGCCAGAACCGGAGGGTGGCGACGTTGCCACCGGTCAGCTCAATGGCCGGGCTGATGAGGAAGGTGTCGGCGAAGCTGAGCCTGGCGCCGTGCAGGCTGCTGCCCCAGCAGTTGGGAGGCGAATGGGCCGCCACTTGGACGCCGTTGTTGGGAACGCCAAGCTCCCAATGCGCTTCGGACCCGTCATTGGAGAACACGCTCCAATTGGTAATGGTGCTGGCCGAATTCATGTCGTCGATGAAGGGCGGGTGGAGGGGAGCCAGGGTCCGGAACACATACAGATTGGCCGCATTGTCGTCCACGCGCGCGTTGCCGGCGGGGTCGCGACTGACAACCTGGAAGTAGTACCAGCGATCTGGAATGAGGCCCGTCAGGAGCAGCACGTGGTTCGTTGCGAATTTGGGATTGTAGGCGGTACGGCCCAGGAAGGTGGATTCGCCGAACTGCACGAGCCCGTCGGTGGGTTCATCGGTGCTCCACGTAATGATGGTGTCTTCGTAGCCGACCGCGACGGTGATGTTGGTGATGGTCGGAAGCACGCTGTCAATTTCCGCTTCGGTGGTGATGACTTCAGCGCTGGAGGCATCGGAGTATTCCGCGTAAATCCGGTCGCCATGCCGGGCGTGCAACAAGTCAGGGTCGGGCGGGTCGGCTGCCGAGACGAGCGGGATGAAGCCGCGGAACAGTCCGGGTATCGGCGTCTCCTGAAGGGTGATGGAGATGGGGTGGGCGTCCGTGTCGGAATGGAAACGCACCACGGGGCCGGGACCGCCCGCCAGGTCGGCATCACTCACCTCCACCGTCACCAGGTCGGGCAGGCGGTATTCGGCCTGGTCCAAGGCGATGTTGGCGGTGGTCACCGAGCCAGGCGCCAGGAACTGGATGACGCGGCGCAGGAAGCTGGCGCGATTGTTCGGATTGAGGCCGATCTCGGGAATGGCGTCGAGCGGGAATGAACAAAAGACCACCCGGCCGGTGCTGTCCTGTCCCGTGCGCGGATACCGAATCCCGCACGGTTTGCCGGACGCCAGGTCGAAGAGCATTGGCGTGGCGTTGGTGTGCGGCCCGAACGTGTCGGAGACGTCGGGTCCGATGCCCAGAAAATCGATGATTGGATACTTGCTGTAGTCGAGCGTGGCGAGAATGTTCCGGCTGATGGGATCGGCGGTTTCACCTTCGATGGCGCCGACACCGATGTCCTCGTCGCAGCCCACGCAGCCTCCGAAAATATCGTTGGGCACAAAGGACTGGCAGAAGAACACGTTGGTTCGGAACGGCACCGGGCCGAGGCGGGAGAGGATTTCCATGGAGGCCATGAAGAACGAGCCGCCGCCGTTGAGATACTGCTGAATGGCGTTCTGCTGAGCCGTCGGGATGCTCTCACTCCGGTAAAAGCTGTCGTTGACGCGCCAGAGGACCAGTGGATAGGGCCGCAGGGTGGTGAAGCCGGGCAGCGCGGCGCCGTTACTGGTGGCGTTCCACACATCGTAGCTGACCCCGATCTGCTCCAGGGCGCTGGTGTATGTGCTGACGGGAATGAAAATGGACTCGCCCGAGTCGTCTGGGACGTAGTTGTTCACCAGCAAGACCGTCGCCGTCGGTTGGGCGACAAACGTGTATGGCACGCCATTGTTGTTGGTCGTGGTCGTATTGCCGGCGATGTCGGTGGACTCGACGGCGAAGAAGTAGGTGCGACCGACGACGAGGTTGGTGAGTTCCACGGCGTGCAGGGAGGTGATGACGTAGTTGGTCGCCGCCCGGATGAGGGAGCTGTTCGTGTTGAAGCGGACGACGGCGTTGGCCGGTTCGTCGGTGTTCCACGAGACGACCGTCTGGCCAAAGCGGTTGTTGGTGGTGACCTGCGAGATGACCGGCGGCACGAGGTCGGCCCTGGCGTGGGCGGATCGGGTGAGGTTGTCGATGGCGTCGAAGTAATCGACCCGCATCCAGTCACCGTGGGCGATCTGCAGACGGTTGTCGTCCGTCGCGGGGCCGAGCGCCGTGGCGACGCTGCCGGTGAACGCGCCCGAGGCCGGTTGCAACTGGAGGAGGAGTGACACCCCATTCGGTTCGGTCGCGCTGCGCAGGACGACTTGCGCCGTCGTCTGGCCAGCGAGGTCGGCGTCGTACAGTTTGATATGGATCTTGCTGGGCGCCCGGTAGGCGCTGCGGTCCAACAAGACGACCCCCGCTTCGGGAGGCAAAATGTCCCCGCTGATGACGAGGGCGAAATCCTGGTCCGGCGCGGGGGTGTCGAGCCGGGAATCCTGCGCCACGTTGCGGGCGGTGACGCGAACAAGGTATTCGCCGGCAAACGGCGCGCTGATGCGGACGCACTCGACGTTATTGAGATTGTCGTAGGCGGGAGCGTCGGGGACGGACTCTCCGAGGTCAAATTGGTTGCCACGGTAGATGCGGCCGTCGGGGGCGATCACTTCGAGGTCGAGGTCGTTGACCAGCACCGGCAATACAGCGGGGAATCCCGGATAGTCCGTGTAAGCCAGCGTGACCTTGAAGGGCTGGTCGATGCTGCTGATGATGATTTGGCGCTCGTAGGTCTGGCCGGTGGCCAGCAAGTTAGTCTGGTCAATGAAGTCGTGACTGCGTACCGAGCCGATGATTTCCGTCAGGTCGACTCGGCCCCAGCCTTCGTCCATGTTCGGCGCCGGAGGCGTGCCGGCTTCGTCCTCCATGTCCACCGCGGCACTGATGAGCGCGGCCTTGATGAGCGCCGGGGATGGCTTGCCAATGGCGTAGGTGTCGACGTAGTACTGCACAAACACCGCCGCGGCGCCGGAGACGTGCGGGCCAGCAAAGCTCGTTCCGTTCTGGAACATGTAATACGGGGAGATGGGGAACAAGACGTTGTTTTCGTCCGCGACTTGGGAAAGCAGAGAGGCAATCCAGGTGCCGGGGGCAACAACGTCGGGCTTGATGCGGCCGTCTTCGGCGGGACCGCGACTGGAGAAGTCGGCCATGGCTTCCTGGCCCTGGTCCCAAAGCCCCAAGTCAAAGCGATTGTTTTGGGAGGCGCCGGTGGCGAGGACGTTCTTGGCCACGGCGGGGCTGTAGATGGATTGGACGGCCGGCCCGGCGTTGCCGGCGGAAAACTCGAGGAAGTACTGCTGGTCCTCCGGAGTCTCGAAGTCCGCGTCGCGCACGAGCGCGTCGAACTCGGCGGCGCTGACGTCGTAGCGGCCCTGAGTTTCGTCACCCCAACTGTTGTTGCCGATGTCCGCGCCCGCGCGAACGGCGTCGTGCGTGAGCACTTCGAAGGAGGGCGGGGCCTCGTAGCTGCCGGCGCCGTCGAAGATCCGTTGGGCGATGATCGTGGCGCCGGGCGCCACGCCCAATCCGTAGAGCGCTCCGGACTCGTCGGCTTCGCCGGTCGCGGCGTTGCCGGCGACGATGCCGGCGACGTGCGTGCCGTGGCTATGCTCGTCGGACGCGTCAGTAAGGTTTCCATAGTAGAAGAACGCCGCCACGCGGCCGGCCAGGTCGGGATGCATGTCGTTGGTCCTGCCCGTGTCCAACCCGCTGTCAGCGACTGCGACGCGCACCCCGGCGCCGTCGAAGCCGAGCTGCTGGGTGCACGTCGCATGCCCGCCGCAGTCGCCGCCGACGATTTTGGAGGAGATTTCGTCCACCAGTTTCATGTTGGGCGTGGGCTCGATCCAGAGTACGGCGGGAGATTCCGCGAGCGATTGGAGGAACCTGCTCGGGACCACGCCACGCAAAACGATCCCGAACCGGTGCCTGGCCTGCTGATGGATGGCCTGGAAGGCGCCCCGGGCCCTGGCGATTTCCTCCGGCGTGGCGAGCGGGGAAAGCAAGACGGTGAGGGCATGGGTCGCGGGCTGCGCACCGGCCAGGGCTGCCCGGACGCGGCCGTGCAGCTTGTGTTCGGGCTTGTATTCGCCCACCCAGCGGACAAACGGCAAGGCGCGAAGCTCCGGAAGGCTCACGCCGTCGAGCCGGGCGACGAACGCGTCGTCGGGGACGTATTGCAGCAATTCGATGCGCCGGGCGGCGAGTGCCGCGCGCCAGGCCGGCTGGAGGTGGTCGCGGAATTGGACCAGGTAAAGGCCGGAGGCGGCTTGCGCCCCTGCAGCCGGCTGCGCGGCGGCGGCGGGCCGATCGGGTTGGCTGGTATCGATGATTCCGTGGCGCAGCCGGATGTAACGCGGTTCGCCCTGCGCGGCGCAGTTCGCGAGAACCGCCGCACCAAGCAACACCCATCCCCAGCACCTTGTTCTGCGGAGCTTCACTCGGACATCGTAGCCGCAAATACGCCGCCCGACAAGTTACGCTGTGAAGAAATTCCAGGACGGTGGAGGCAGTAATCCCTCAGTCAGGTAGGGCGAGCGTACTCGCGAGCCGCTTGATTACTCAGCGTTTCTTGGCTCCGGCTCGCGAGGACGCTCGCCCCACCGGCATTCACTGAGGGATTACTGGAGGCAGACAATTCCAGTGGCGTGTGGGCCGGTTTTCTGCCAGAATTTCCACAGCTCAGCCCCGTTTCCTATGAAGACGCGCTTCCTTCGCGCCGCCTTTTGCGCGGCGCTGCTTCTTGGCAGTCTTGCTACCCGTGCCGCGGACATCACGCCGCCGACCATCCTGAGCGTTTCGCCCGCTCCCGGCAGCACGATCAGCAGCCTGACCCAGATCACCATCACGTTCAGCGAGCCGGTTGTCGGCGCGCAGGCGGGCGACCTCTTCGTGAACGAGCTGCCAGCCGTCTCGCGAACAGGTTCGAATGCCGTGCATACGTTTCAAGTCTCCGCGCCGGCGCCCGGACTGGTCGCCATCGAGTTCGATCCCGACACGGCGATCACGGATCAGGCAGGCAATCCCTTCGATCCGTTCGCCGCCAACGCGTCGTGGATCTATACGCTGGCGGACACGATTCCGCCGGAAGTCCAATTTGCCACGCCGCTGGCCGGCGCGACGGTCACCGCGCTGAACCAAATCGAAGTCGTCTTCACCGAAGGGGTTTCAGGGGTCAACGCCTCGGACCTGCTGATCAACGGCCTGCC
>CAZZAQ010000291.1:5307-6331 GCA_964652165.1 uncultured Bifidobacterium sp. | reverse complement strand
TCCTTTTTCACGATGGAGTATTTGACCTCGGCGTAATTCACGTCGGTCATGTGCAGTGGCGCGTCCTTCTTGCCTGCGGTGACCAGCAGGTTTTCCACGGTTTCCGCGCCCGGTTCGTCACGGAAATAGGCGATGAGCGCGAAGCTGTCGAGCACCTTACCGGGCATGGCGGCCTCCTTCTCCGGCAGTAGCAGCCGAGGTAACGAGGCTCAAATTCCCCTCACCCTGGCCCTCTCCCCGTCCGACGGGGCGAGGGAGATCAACGCAAGCCTCCTCACGTCGGCTGCTACGGAAACTAACGAAGCTCAGGTTCCCCTCACCCCGGCCCTCTCCCCGTCGGACGGGGCGAGGGAGATGAAAGCGAGCCTCCTCACGTCGGCTGCTACGAGCGTCAGCGCGCATGGCGGTCCTCCAGTTCCTTTTCCTGCTTCTTGTGCTCGGCCCATTCTTCGGCCAGTGGCTTGTCGCCGGGCTTGCGCTTGAGAATGCCGCGACCGTGCCTGATGAGCGCGGCGGTCACGGGCTTCAGAAGGATGCCATCGGGCGTGGCCTGAACCACGGCTTTCGTGCCGTCCTCGATGTGAAACTGCTTGCGGAGCCACGCCGGGATGACGACCTGCCCTTTCGTCGTAAACCAAACGGCGTCGGTCTTTGTATTGCTCACGCGACAAACTCTGTCGTAGTCAAAAAAGTCCGTCAACCACAAAAAAGTAAGACCTTAACACGAATGCCGGAAAACCACCGTCGCGTCAGGGGCACGGCATCCCGAGCTTTTGCGGTCAAGCAATGGCGTCATTGCACTGCCGCCCCTTCAGGGCTTGGATGGATTTGGGGGCGGCTTACCCAGGGCGGCGCTCGGTGCTGGCGCACGGCCACCATTCGCTTTGCCCCGGGCTATCCTCTTTCGGGCTTTCAGCCCTTTCAGTTTGAGCCTCGTTACCTCGGCTGCTACGGCTGCGATTCGCACGGTTCGGTTGTCAATTTCTGCTGTCGCAATCGAGGAATTCTCGACTCCTCACCCCGG
>CAZZAQ010000291.1:0-5261 GCA_964652165.1 uncultured Bifidobacterium sp. | reverse complement strand
AGAACCCAAATGGGCGCAACGCATGAAATTGTGATGGCCGTGGGTTGCAACGGCGGAGTTGTGTCGCCCTTTCAGGGCTGCATGGATTTGGGGGCGTTTCACCCAGGGCGGCGCTCGCCGACTCGCCTTGCCCTGGGCTATCCGCTTTCGGGCTTTCAGCCCTTTCTGGTGTGGTCGAACGAGCTGGAAGGTCACCAACGACCCGCGGCTTCACTGATTTATTGCCGCGCGGCAGGAGGGAGGGTTATGAGTTGAGGGTTGAGTGTTGAGAGATGAACGTTGGTTCACCTCACCTTTGATCCCTCTACTCTGAAAATTGACCACGGATTACGCGGATTTCACGGATGGGCACAAGCGAACCGGTTTCATCCGTGCTATCCGTGTCATCCGTGGTCAATAACGCTACTCTGAAATACATTCGCAGGCCATTGAAGATCAGGCCCCGTGCTGTGTTTCATCCTGTTTGGCGAACGAAGTTCATGGGGACTCGCCTCTCTCCATTTGCCCTCAGCCCTGAATCCTCACCCCTGAGGCGGCATCTCAGTTTCTTGCAAGACAGAGCAAAACAGGGACGAACGTCAGATTTTCGCTCGTTTGGCTCGTTTGGCTCGTTTGGCGCTGGCTCGGCTTCGGCCCGTCGCCTACCGTGGTTGCTGTGAGCGAAGATCGCTTCAACCGACGGCCGGGCCGAATTCCGGTTCCGGGTTCCGGGTTCCGAGTTCATCAGACAGTTGAGAGCAGATCTGAGTTGAGAGTTGAGGACCCAGGCCTCTCAACTCTCAACACAAGCTCCTCTCAACTCTGCGAACAACCTGGAACCGCGACAGCGAATCCGGAATCTGGAACTCAGGACCGCATCAGCGAACGCGGAACTCGAAACCGCCTCTGCATGGTTTTTGAGAACAAGAATCCCGCTAATTCTCAGAAATTCTCACTGCAAAAACCCGCGCGGTTCTGTGAAATTCGCGTTTTTACTCGTTTTTAGGCCGCTGCGGTCGTCACGCTCAACGCGTCAACTCATTGGCGTCGAACACGATCCGGCCATCCATCACGGTCAGCACCACGCGCGCTTTCTCGATCGCTGTGGGCGGGATGGAGAAAAGGTCGTCGCTCAGCATCACGAGGTCGGCGAGTTTGCCGGGCGCGAGGCTGCCTTTGACGGTGTCGGTGAATTCCGCCCGCGCCGAGCCTACCGTGTAGGCGCGCACGGCTTCCTCGACGGTGATCTTTTGTTCGGGCACCCAGCCGTCCGAATGCTTGCCGTCGAGCGTGCGGCGGGTGACGGCGGCGGCGATGCCCTGGATCGGATCCAGCGGCGCGACGGTCCAGTCCGACCCGAAGGCGAGGATCGCGCCGGAGTCGAGCAATGTGCGAAAGGCGTAGGTGTCCTTCGCGCGCTGGGGGCCGATGCGCTTCTCGGCCCAGCGGCCGTCATCCGCGGCGTGATACGGCTGCATCGAGGCGATGAACCCGGACCGGGCGAATCGGGCGATGTCCTCGGGCCGCAGGTGCTGCGCGTGCTCGATGCGGCAGCGACGGTCGCGCGGTCCGTTGGTTTTGGCGACCGCTTCGAAGACGGAGAGCACTTCGTGGTTGGCGCGGTCGCCGATGGCGTGAATGACGACTTGCAGCCCGGCGCGATCCGCCTCGAGCACGCGCTTGAGCATCGCGCCTTCGGGAAACATTTCGTCGCCCGGCAAGCCGCGCGTGTCGGGCGCATCGGCGTAGGGATCGAAGAACAGCGCGGTGGACGAGCCGAGACTGCCGTCGCTGAATCCTTTGAGCCCGCCGGTGCGGAGCATGTCCCCGCCGAAGGCGGCGCGCACGCCGGTGGCGGCGAGTTGGTCCCATTTCGGGAGCGGCCAGAGCGCGTAGAGGCGGGTCTTGAGTTCGCCGCGGCGGAGCAGTTCCTGGTAAACGCCCACGTCCGCGCCCGCCGACATGTCTTGCGCGCTGGTGACGCCGAGGCGGGCGGCGTGTTCCGTGGCCGCGCGGGCCGCGGCGAGTTTTTCGTCGAAGGTCGCGGGGGGAATGACGTTTTGGACCAGCGCCATCGCGGCGTCCTTCAACACGCCGGTCGGCTCGCCCGTTTTGGAGTCGCGGACGATGAGTCCGCCCGCGGGATCCTTCGACGCGCGGGTCACGCCGGCGAGTTTCAAGGCGTGGCTGTTGGCCAGCGCCATGTGCCCATCGAGCCGGCTGACGAACACGGGCGTGTCGGGCGTGAACGGGTCGAGGAGTTGGCGGGTGGGCAGCGCGTTGGTCGGCCAGCGCTCGTGGTCCCAGTCCCCGCCGGTCATCCAACGCCCGCGCGGCAGCGTGGCGGCGTGACGGCGGATGCGCGCGGCGAATTCCTCCTGGGTGGCCGCGTCGCGCAAGTCGATATTCGAAAGCTGGAAACCGCCCGAGAGAAAATGCAAGTGGGCATCGTTGAATCCCGGCAGGACGAGCCGGCCGCGGGCGTCGATGACGCGCGTATTCGCGCCGGCCAGCAGGGCTATTTGGCGGGAGTCGCCGAACGCAACAATGCGGTTTCCAAGAATGGCGACCGCTTCGGCCCGTGGGCGCTGAGGGTCCATGGTTCGGACCAGCGCATTCGTGATTACCAGGTCGGCCATGGGCGAATCGTGCGCCGGCGCCGCGCCGCAAGCAAACGCGAACAAACCTGGGCTGGCTGCAACAAGAGCGCGAAACCAGAGCGGCGGGTTCATGGGGGAATGGTCCGCGTTCGCGCGCGGCACGGCACGAAGAAAGTGCGCCGCCTTTTTCGCTTTATCGGCTGGGCCGGCTCTGGCTTCATCCATGCCCCCTCGCCGCCCGCAACGGCGCCGGGACTGTTTACAAACCGCTTATGGACTCATTGCCAACTGTCTTGCTCAAACCCGGCGAAGCCGACCGCGTGGTCGCCGGCCATCCCTGGATTTATCACGGCTCCATCCTCCGGCTCACGTCGCCCGCCGCCGATGGCAGCGTCGTGCAGGTAAAGGACCACCGGCAGCGGCTGCTCGGAGTGGGCTTTTTCAATTCAAAATCCAAAATCAACGTGCGGCTCCTGGCGCCGGAGCGCGTGAGCGTGGACCAGGCGTTCTTCGAGCAGCGCATCGGCGAGGCGCTCGCCGTGCGCCGCCGTCATTTGCCCGCGGCGACTTCCTTTCGCGTGGTGAACTCGGAGAGCGACTTTCTCAGCGGCCTGATCGTGGACCAGTATGAGGACGTTCTGACGCTGCAAACCTCGGCGCTCGGCATGGACGCGCGCAAGCCGGAGATACTGGCGGCGCTCCAGAAAATCCTCGCGCCGCGCGCCGTCGTGGAGCGCAACGACGTGGCGTCCCGGAAGTTTGAGGGCCTGCCGGACGTCCACGGCGTGCTCGCCGGCCAGGTCGAGGGAAAGGTGATCGTGCGCCTGAACGGCTTGCAGTTCGAGACCGACCTGCTCGGCGGACAGAAAACCGGGCTCTATCTCGACCAGCAAGGCAACTACCAGCGCGTCGCGGACCTCATCCGCCCCGACGCCGGCGCGCGCGTGCTGGACTGCTTCAGCTTTCTGGGCGGGTTCGCCCTCCACGCGGCGCGCGCCGGCGCGAGGCAGGTCCACGGGCTGGATCAAAGTCCCGAAGCCACCGCGGGCGCGCAACGCAACGCGGCGTTGAACGGGCTGGCCGAGCGTTGTTCGTTCGAAACGGCCAACGTGTTCGACTGGCTGAAGGCCCGGACGCAGACCAAGCCCCACGAGAAACTCATCCCGTCCTATGACTTCGTGGTTCTCGACCCGCCGAGCTTCACGCGCAATCGGGCTTCCGTGCCGGACGCGTTGCGCGGGTATAAGGAAATCCACCTGCGCGCCCTTAAGCTCCTCAAGCCGGGCGGGACGCTCGCGACATTCTGCTGCTCGCATCACGTCGACTCGGGGCTGTTCCTGGACGTGATCCTGTCCGCGGCATTCGATGCGCGGCGGCTCCTGCGGCGGGTGGCGAATTATTCACAGTCGGCCGATCATCCCGTCATCCCCTCGATCCCGGAAACAGAGTATTTGAAAGGCTTCGCCTTCGAAGTGGTGCGGTGACCCCGCTGTCTCCCCTGCCCGCTTTCCCACTTTCCCGCATTCCCCGCTACCGCCCCCTCACCCATCCAGCGGACTGCGGACCCCGATCCCCGGCCGCTGCATCATGTGCGTGTAAATCTGCGTCGTCGCCACGTCCTTGTGTCCGAGTAATTCCTGCACCGTGCGAATATCATACCCCGCCTCCAACAGATGCGTCGCGAAACTGTGCCTCAAGGTATGCGGCGTTGCGGGCTTCGTCAGCCCCGCGAGCCCCACCGCGTCCTTCATCGCCCGCTGCACCGTCAGTTCATGGACATGATGCCGCCGCACCGCGTCCGTGCGCGGGTCTTTCGACCTCTGAGCCGACGGAAAGACCCATTGCCAGCCCCACTCCTGGTCCGCGTTGGGATACTTTCGCGCCAGGGCGTGCGGCAAGTACACCCGGCCAAAACCTTCCGCCACATCCTGCTCGTGCATCATTTTTACCCGGTCCAAGTGTCGTTCGAGTTCCGCCTTCAACTTCTGGGGCAGCATCGTGACTCGATCCTTGTCCCCTTTGCCTTCCCGCACTACGATCCGGCCGCCCGCCAACTCCACATCCTTCACTCGCAGCCGCAATCCTTCGAGCAATCGCATCCCGGTTCCGTACAATAGCCGCACGACCAGCCCCGCGGTGCCCGGTTTCAACGCCGCCAGCACCCGCCGCGTTTCCTCCTGCGTCAACACCGTGGGCAGCCGCGCCGGACGCGTCACCCGCGCGAACTCCCCCAACTCCCCGAGCGGCGAGCGCAACACTTGGCCGTAGAGGAATACCAGGGCATTCAGCGCCTGATTCTGCGTCGCCGCCGCCACGTCCCTCTCCGTGGCCAGGTGGCCCAGGAACGCCGCCACCTCCGCCGCTCCCATCTCCCGCGGATGCCGCCAGCCACCCCCCCCCCCCCCCCCGGGGGGGGGGGGGGGGGGGGGGGGGGGGGCGCTCTGGCTCAGGGTGAGGACGCACCGATGAAACTGCAAATACCGGCGAATCCATTGCAGATACGCCTCCTCGGTGCGCAGGGAATAGTGATGAAAGCGCATGACTTCCCGGACCTGATCGAACAACCGCGCCTTGGGATTGGGGATGAATCCGGCCGTTGCGGATGGTGATGCCTTCGCCAGGTTCATGATCAGATGACGTTCCCGTATAAATCCTTCTTGACGAGAAAGAAAGCAAAAACCA